>JANNJE010000440.1:0-13138 GCA_031405735.1 Armatimonadota bacterium
GCTGTTAGTCGCCTCAATTCGCTCGTCTAGATCTGAGTGCTTTCCGAATGACTCAGGCGCATCCGATTTCCTATCTTTAGCATCTATTGCCTTTCGACGCTCATCTTTTGGCAACTGATTTGTAGCTGGTAAAGGTCTATCCAATTCTAACAATCCCGATAGACCTTTGAGCACGTCCTCAATCTCATTGCCACTAGCCGAGGCTTCAGCAGTTAGGGCACTTGATAGCACCTTTTGCAGTGCCTCGCGGGGTGCTAGATAAAAGAGAATTAGGGCGATGTTCATGCTTGATCGTTTGTCTAGAGACTGCAACAGTTCTTTGAACTTAGAAATGGCATCTTTTGCAGTCGCTTCTCGATCAAGTAGATTGACAAGATGTACGGCAATAAAATAGTGTCGAACGAGTGGATATCGAAATCGAATCGTATCTTCGGAACGTGAAAGCAGATCTTCTTGGCAACATGCTTCAAGGAAATTGGTTGCCGAAATGGGGAAGCCACGTTCCTTTATGACTGTGGTCAGAAGTTTAAGGCACTCACTCTGTGCAAGTTCAATTTCGGTTCGTTCGTAGGAACCCTGAGCTAGTCGAGCAAGAAGTGCCTTTGTTGTTGAAACACTAGAAGTGTGTCCTCCCAAAGACTTCAATTTGCGAGCAACTCGATCAACGGCTGCGCTAACGACAATGTCAAAGTGGAACCCATAGCTAGCTAGCTTGAAGGAATCTGGCTGAGCGTGGTGTCCCAACGCACTTAGCATTGTAAGCACAAATATCGGAAAATGTGGGAGATTGCTCAGTCGCAAAGCATCCACGAGTGCCTCAAAAATATCGTCAATATCAACTTCGTCCTCTAGGTGATGATCCTTTCCGCCGATGTTTGTCCAGACTTCGACTAACTTTCTCTTTTGGTTGCTGTTAAGTTCTTTGATACGATAGATTGAAGCTCTGAATCCTTCACCGAGGATTGACTCAGCCGTAAGTGCGGATTGAAGATAAATTCCGGCTGAGATACCAATTATGACTTTCTCAAAAATGTGCATTATGCTTTTTAAGCCGCTCCGCATTAAGTCAAGCTTGTCTGTAGAGAATGCCATGTCATCAATAAGCAGGTATCTTGGATTGTTACTTTGACAAAATGCGTCAAACTTATCTTTCCCATACTGTTCTTCCACTTTTCTCTTCACCAAGTTCATAAGATTAACCTGATGTTTTTGGTCGAAACGAAGTTCGTCAAGATATAACGGAAGGAAGTCTCGCTCGTCAGCTAAGAGGGTTAGGCGTCTCAACAAGCTGGATTTTCCACTTCGTTCGCCGCCCCAGATAACGACAATGTCGGCATCAGCTTCACTAAGAACAGTTGGTGCATCTTTGCCTTCTGGTGGTTCTGCCTTTGATATCTGTCTTTCTTGGCGTTCAAGTGAGGGCCAGACGTATAAGTCTGATATTTTCATTATTTCGTCGTGTTTAGGGTGCTTTACAGGAAGTGGGTGCCTATCAATCGCTTCCCGACTTGTGTCAAGCAATCTGATTGATCGACCCGATTTGATAAGTGTGGGTAGAGCAATTGCTGGCTTCTCTGTAATGCGATACTGGCCCGCCTCATACTTTGCTGTATATGGCTTTAGGACGTCTTCGACTGTATCCATGACAAAAAAGGAAAAGCTACTTTCTTCAGAACCCTTTTGGGCCAATGCACCGCCATCACTCAAGAGAAAAGAGTGTTGTTGTCCAGAAATTACAGTCAAATCCTTTTGGTGCTCGTGCGAACACAATAGCAGACTGACATGATCTTTACAATAGTCTCGAAGTGGTCGTTGAAATTCACTAGATAGCCAACCAATGGGATGGTGGCACATGAGTACATGAAAGGTTCGTTTATCATGAATCGGCAGTTTGTCAATTGGCCCTGGAACAAGTGTTCCAGCTTGTTCGTGTCGCTGAGACAACCATGCGGTATTCAATGTAGAAATTCTGAGAATAAATTCACCCGCAGAATGGTCTCGAGTATCAATCAGCCGTTGTACGCCTAACTTTCTCTTTTGCTTTGTTCGGTCTGCTTCATATGCGTAGAATTCGTCAAGACATTTCAAGATAGGATTCAACATTGAATCGTGTCGGGTAAATGCCATTGGATCTTTGCGCAGCAGATCGCGCATCGATACTCGCTCTGCGTCTTGCTGAAGATCTAGATCATGATTGCCTGGTGTGAAATGTTCCGTGACCGGAGTTTGGAACTCGCGAAAAAATTCGGTCAAAACTCTGTTGGCGACTTGGTATTCTCGTTTTTTCCCGGTGTCCGAAACATCGCCATCAAAACAGAGATGAACTTGGTCCAAGTTCGGACAATGGGACGTGATTGCGGAAGCAGCCATTTTTATTTTTAGTGCAAATGGCGTTCCCGACTCTACGCAATGCATGTCGCCGAAGTGGATCAAGAGTATCCTCACCGACGAATTATTGCATCTTTTGAGCACGGATTTGAATTGTTTTTCGAGCCAGATTGAAAAAGTACAAATGAGCTAGCAATATCTTAGGCAAAGCATTGAGCCTAATTGCGATTTAGATTCGAATGTCATCCTTAGACCCCCATCCCCTGCTTCATCATCCACTCATCATCCAGAAACTTGCTCATGTAGTTCCGAATGGAATCGGGCAGCACAACCACGATCCTCTCGCCGCCTTTGCATTCGCGAGCGATTTCTTCCACTGCGATGAGCGCCGAACCTGTCGAGCCGCCCACTAGCAGACCCTCTTCGCGGATGCACCTTCTAGCCCATTTAAATGAATCCTCATCGTTCGTCTTCACCCAGCGATCAATCACCGAAAGATCGAGAGCTTCGGGGAAGAAATCGTAGCCAATTCCTTCGACTAGATACGGCCCGCCGGGTTCACCGCCGCCCAAAATGGAGCCTTCTGGATCGGCACCGACGATCTGGCAAGACGGCGCTTTCTCTTTCATGAAGCGGCCGATACCTGAAATCGTGCCGCCAGTTCCAACTCCGGCGACCACATAATCTAAGTTGCCATCCATCTGCTCAAAAATCTCTCGCCCAGTTCCAAAATAGTGGGCGTCAATGTTGTCGGGATTGGCGTACTGGTCGAGAATGTGGGAATTCGGAGTTTCCGCCAGCATTTTGTTAGCAACGCCAAAAAGTGAATCTTCTTCATCGCGTGCCGCTTCAGTTCGAGTTCGGATGATCGTTGCGCCCAAGGCTTCCATCGTGCGTTGCTTTTCCATGCTCATTTTCATCGGCATGGCAATGATCAGCGGATGCCCCAGAACTGCACAAGCCATCGCTAGCCCGATTCCCGTGTTTCCACTTGTGGCTTCGATAATTGTGTCGCCTGGTTTCACCCTGCCAGACTTTTTAGCTTCTATAAGCATCCGAACGCCGATTCGATCTTTGACCGATCCGCCTGGATTCAGATATTCGCACTTTCCCCAAACTTCGACTGGATATTGGGCGAAAAGCTTGTTGATTCGCACCATCGGCGTATTGCCGACAGCTTCAAGAATATTGGGGAAGGCTGATTTCATATAGGTAGCGCCATTGATGATTTTGGGTTTGCCAGAACAAAAGAACTTTTGATTTGTTGAATCCCTTTGATATGACTGAGCTTGAGCCGAATGAGATGCTCGTATGCAGCAATATCTGGCACGAGAATCTTTAGAAGAAAGTCAAATTCGCCGCTAACGTGATAGCACTCGACAATTTCCTCAATTGCCAGGACACTCTTTCGAAACCCTTCGATTGGTTGATCTTGGTGAAGGGATAGGCTCACCATCGCCCAAACAGTGATTCCAAACCCAAGTTTCTCGGCATCTAGAACGGCAATGTACTGCTTGATCATCCCGGATTTTTCGAGGTTTCTCACTCGGTGCAGCGCAGATGGGGGCGAGAGCTCAATTCGGTTGGCAAGCTCTGCGTTTGTTATCCGTCCGTCCGCCTGCAATATCCGCAGAATTTGCAAATCAACGTCGTCCAAAGAGTCTTTCATGTGTCTCAAATTTTATCCGAAGTGAATCGCAAGAATGTCGCAGATCGAATGTGTAAGTGCAATGTTTTCTAACAAAACTCCACATTTCAACTCCTTCAACTAACATATTAGAGCAATTGGATCGGATTGGACAAATAGCATTTGCATTTTGAATTTCGAAACGCTACAATATCGGGAGATGATTGAAGAGTTGACTTTGCCTCGATGGGATGTATCCGGTTATTTTCCAACCTTGGTTTCTGACGAATTTGCAGCAGCCGAACTGGAATTGAAATCTTCGATAAGCGAATTAGAAAAGAGCATTCTCGAGCTTGGAGGCTTGAATCCAGATTCACCAGAATTAATTGCAACTTTCGAAAACGCTTTGATGCTCTACAACAAAGCTGCCGACCATTTGCGCTTGATTTCAACCTATGTCCGATGTTTTGTCAACACGGATTCTAATGATGATGTCGCGCTTCGCAAGGACTCCGAGCTCGACCCATTTCGCGTGGCACTGCAAGCGATACGAACTCGATGGATAGGCATCATTCGAGAAACTGACCTTGAATCGCTATTTGCAAAGAGTGATTTACTTAGTGATCACGAATTCGCATTTCAAAAAGCGAAAATAGTTGCATGTCACCAAATGTCAGAACCTGAAGAACTGCTTGCAGGACAGCTTCGCACAACAGGATCGCAGTCCTGGGAAAAGCTGTACGGTAGCTATACATCCATTCTCGAAGGAGATGTTTTGGTTCGCGGCGAGCAAAAACACCTTCCTATGAGTGCGATTCGGGCGTTAGCGTACGATCCAATTGAGGCGACCCGAGAGGCCGCCTATTGCTCAGAGCTTAGAATTTGGGAGAGCCACCGGGTACCGCTAACAGGTGCGTTGAATGCTATCAAGGGTGAGCACATTTCGTTGAGTAAGAGGCGAGACTGGAATTCTCCGCTGGATGAGTCACTGTTTAATGCGAATATTGACCGAGAGATTCTGGGTGCGATGCAGGAAGCTATCCGCGATGCATTGCCAGTTTGGCGAAAGTATCTAAAGGCAAAGGCAAAGCGATTGGCCCATGCAAACGGTCTGCCATGGTTTAGCCTTTTCGCTCCGATAGGTGGGCAATCAAAGGCAGAGTGGAGCTACAAACTAGGCTCTGATGCCATCTACGAGGCGTTCTCTGAATATGATGATGATCTCGTTGAGTTCGCGAAGTTGGCCATTGAAGCGAAATGGGTAGACGCAGAACCAAGGTCTGGCAAAGTTGATGGCGCTTATTGTGCTGGCACGATCAATGGCGAATCGCGCATCTTGATGAACTTTAAGTCATCCTTTAGCTCAGTCAGCACATTAGCCCACGAATTGGGGCACGGATACCACAACTGGCTCCTCAAGGATCGAACGGCAGCCCAACGTCAAACGCCGATGACACTTGCTGAAACCGCAAGCATCTTTTGCGAAACGCTCCTTGTTCGGCATGGCATTAGAGACAAATCGGACGAAGACACTTTGCAAATTCTTGAAGCTTCGCTTATGGGAAACTGCCAAGTCATTGTGGACATCCACAGTAGGTTCCTTTTTGAAACCGAAGTTTTTGACCGAAGAGGTTCCAGTGAACTATCGGCTGACGAATTGTGCTCGGTTATGAAGAAAGCGCAGTTAGATTCCTACGGCGACGGCCTTGATTTCGATTATCTGCACCCGTATATGTGGGCTGCCAAATCACACTACTACTCTGGTTTGCAAAGTTTTTACAATTATCCTTACACATTTGGTTTGTTGTTTGGTTTGGGGCTGTTTGCAGTTTTTGAATCCGAACCAAAGGGTTTTGCTCAAAGGTACAAAAACCTGCTGTCTTCGACAGGAATGATGGATGCAGACGGTTGCGCTAAGGAATTCGGTATCAATATTCGATCTAAGGATTTCTGGAAAGCAAGCCTCGGAGTACTTGAACAATCCGTCAATCACTTTGTTGAATTGTCGTCAATTAAATGATCACAGGAGCAGTTTAAATGCCCCGCTCTAAGAGAGAGGGATAGAACGGGGCAAGTGTCACTTTTCTAACTTAAGGATAAAACTGCCATTCAATCTCGTCAACGCGCTCAACCCAACCGTCAATATCGCTCACATCTGCCGTCGGCACCCAGAAAATCTGAGCTTTTGATTCACCAGTAGTGGAATTTATGTAGTTGGTAACATTCGACGTAATGTCAGTATTCAAAATCGCATCCGCGAATGTGGTGATTCTGTTCGTAATATTGTTGAATGCTGACGTTGAATAGTTGTACGCACGAAGAAACTCGATCAGGTCGTTCCGTGAAGCTGCCGCTTCTCGACGAATTCTGATTTTCGATGGACTGTTAAATGGAACAGGCAATGTTGTGGGTCGAGTTGTGGTCATTGTCAATGTTGCATTGGCGTCGAATTCGTCATTGAGAATGAAGACTGAATCATTGTCGCTCAAATGAAGCGAGGCAAGAGTTCCTCCAAAATCTAGTCCCGTATCAACCGAATATGAACTGGCATCAGCCGATAGGTTGCTAAGCGCAGAAACATTGTCGATTCCGACTGTGGCCGCGGCTCCTTCGCCTCCAGAACTTGGAGGATCAAAGTCGTTGCGAACCTGCATAAAACTGTTAGCTGCGAGAGTAGCAGCCAGAGTATCTGTGCCTGCTACGAGAACCATATTTGATGCTCGCAAGAAATAAGTTGCGGTTACCCACCCGCTGTTTCCCGGAAGCGAGAAGCCAGGATGAGTCACCCATCTGGCTCCAGTAGGCCCATTAAACATGAGACGCATATTGAGCGGAACAGCCGAAAAGTTTCGCATATTCATCCGGACAATCGTGACTGCGGCGGAAGTAAAATTCCCGCTCCACTGAAGATTGTTGTTTACTGCAGGAACTGATCCAGCACCAAATCCGCCAAGACCCGCGAATTGCAAATATGCATCTGTAGCGCCCGCTGGCCCGCCTGAGGGGATGTTTACGGGGTTTGCACCGCCTGACCAAAACATAGTAGTTCCGTCGGTAAACGTGTCAACTTGGCCAAGAACAACTTGTGCGTTTGCGAACAAAGTTGTTAGTGCAAATAGTGAAATAAGAAAAAATCGTTTCATAGCCCGGCTCTCCCTAACAGTATGACGCCTACGATAAGCAATTCCGTCTAATTTCGCACAGCGAAATTGCTGGAAATTCAATCAAAAGCGAACAAACAGTTTGTCGCTGACTTGCCGAGATTTGGTTGGAAGACATGGCTATGGATTGAACCGAGACCAGTCGCCGACATGG
Source organism: Armatimonadota bacterium (assembly GCA_031405735.1). Classification (GTDB taxonomy): domain Bacteria; phylum Armatimonadota; class Fimbriimonadia; order Fimbriimonadales; family Fimbriimonadaceae; genus JANNJE01. The sequence goes on from JANNJE010000440.1 coordinate 7,271, forward strand.
TATCCTGCCAGCTTCATGTCACGCGAAAATCACCAAGATATCCAAATCGGAACACTCGCTCCTTTTAGCAACGGAACCGACTATTTGCGTCAAATCATCCCGCACGGATTCGAGTCATTTGAGCTTACGCTCTGGCAATACATCGGAGACGTAAATCTTGATTCGTTTGCCGCTGAATTGCCCGACGTTCTTGGTGACGAAGCTGTAATCAGCAGTTTAGGAATCTATGGAAACCCCTTAATTGATGAGAGGACAGCTACGGATTGGGAGATTGTAATCAAATCATGCAAGAAGTTCGGATGCAATGTGGTTTGCGGATTTGCTGGAGCACTGGAGGATCGGCCCGTTGAAGAATCCATGCCGAAATTCAAAGAAGTTTTCGGGAGGATAGCCAAAGTTGCTGAGGGAGAGGGCGTAAAAATTGCATTTGAAAATTGCGACATGGGGGGAACTTGGAATCGGCCTGCTTGGAACATCGCCCACTCGCCAAGAGCGTGGGAAATGATGCTAAATGAAGTTCCCGGAGAAACTCTGGGTCTGGAGTGGGAGCCTTGCCACCAGATGGTCAGCCTCATTGATCCGATTGCCCAACTTCGCAAATGGGCAAAGCGTGTTTATCATGTTCATGGAAAAGACGCGACCGTCGCTTGGGACGTGATTGAAAATTCGGGAATTCGGAGTGGCGAAGAGTACGTTTGGCATCGAACGCCTGGATTTGGTGATACAAATTGGACAGATGTAATCACGATTCTTCGGCAAAACGGCTTTGTTGGCACAATTGACATCGAAGGTTGGCATGACCCAATTTACCGAGACGAGCTAGAAATGACAGGGCAAGTCTATGCTCTCGACTACCTAAAAGCATGTCGCGGCGGAGACTTTATTCCGAATCCGATTTTGGTAAAATAATCGAATCAGAGCGCTTGCAGAAATTCTAGGAGTCGCTTCTGATCAGCAGGAGCAAGTTTCTGAAACGCTGCTTTCGATTTAGCGGCCTCGCCATCGTGTTTCAAAATTGCTTCTAGAATTGTTGGTGCGCTCCCATCATGCCAATATGGGCCACCAAACATACCTAGCCCCCACAACGGAGCCGTCCTGTACTCGCCAATATCGTATCTGTCAATGGAAGTATGCAGAGGCTCGTTCGGCTGAATCTGGTGCGCTAAGAGGTCGGTGTAGGCTTCAATCGTCTTTTTGCTGATTGCAGCAATGGACGATTCGCCTGTTCGCAGGCTCCCCACATGACAAGTTTGGCAACCTACTTTTGTGAACAATTTCTTGCCCTCCAATTGATTTGGATTGAGCTTCGTTCTTGGAGGAGGGCCCAGAGTTTTGATAAAAAACGACACTGCCTTAACTTGTCCAGCACCCAAACCACCTGCAAAATCTTCACGCTCGTACGGCTCGACCAACATTCCCATTTCACCCTTGAAAGCCTGAGCAACAAACAAATCAATACTCGAAATGTTTGGCTTCCATCCAAACTTAGCGGGAGCACCACCAAAAACAAGAGTTCGCCCAGAAATTCCATCCTTGTTTTCGTCCGAAGGATCAGAAAGTTTCGCGATCTCTACATTTGGAACAGCTTCGAGCAATCCAATACCGAAAAGTGCAGGAGCACGCCGTACCATGGCGTCTGGTGGGCGTGTAGGCTCAACAAAGCGGCGAGTTTCATTGCGCTGAAGCCGGTGATACACTTTCAAACCAGTTCTATCTTCGGAATCGGGGAGGAAGCTAACAAAAGTCTTGGGGTCTTTGTTTGATCCGCCAAAATAGGGCTCAAGATGGCACTTTGAGCATTCCGTCTCGTTGAATCCATTGCTTGAGCGATCGGGGCGCCACAATTCCCATCGAAATAGCCGCCTGCCTCGGATATGTAGGTCCTCCTCACTATTTGCCAGTCCCGGAATCGGATCTCCAAATTCGGCAGCAGATGCAGCTAATGGATAATCCTCACCACCTGGTTGAGAACTCAGCGGTGCGGGGTTCCTAAGGAGCAGTAGATTTACGATGGTCAAAATTGCAACAAGCTGCATTCCTGTATTCTACGGACTTATTGGCAAGTTCTGCACCAATAAACCTTAAAAACTGTATTTTCAGGTACGATTTCGATAACCCCAGCCAATTTTTCATTATGAAACACTCATCCAAACTTGATAAAGCGTTGCAGACTGAAGCTCCTGACGAATCGGTCCCGATGCAAAATAGTGATGAGCCAGCCGAGACTGTTGACGCGAATTTGGTGGCCATTCTCGACACGTTAGCCGCTGTTTCTGCTGAGCGCGACTTGGCAAAGGACCAAGCAGTTCGTGCTATGGCGGAACTTCAAAACGTTCGACGCCGAAGCCAGGAACAAGTTGATTTGGTCCGAAAAATGGCGACGGACCATCTTGTCAGGCAACTTTTGCCAGTGTTAGACAATTTTGAGCGTTCCGCATCGGCACTGACAAGTGGGGCAAATGTTGAAGCAGTTTTGGAAGGAATTTCTGTAATTGAGCGGCAACTTCGCACTGCCCTTGAAACAGTATCGGTAAAGAGAATGGAGGCAGTTGGATCAGAATTCGATCCCGAAATTCACGACGCAATTGGCTTAGAAGCTCATACTGAGTTGCCTGCAAACATCGTTTCAACAGAAATCGAAGCTGGTTATACAATGGCGGGCAAAGTACTTCGTCCGGCTAAGGTGAGGGTTTCTCAGGGCCAGTGAGCAGAAAACTCTTCGGTACTGATGGAATTCGGGGAGTTGCTAATCAATTTCTTACACCTGAGCTAGTTTTCGGGTTGGGAAAGGCGGCAGGGCAATTCTTGATTGATTCACCCAGATCGAATCGAGCTGTCATTGCCCGTGACACGCGGCGAAGTGGGACGATGCTTGGTGCTGCAATGGCGGCAGGAATGGCATCAGTTGGTGTAGACGTGGATGACCTGGGAATCGCACCAACACCGACTGTGACGTATGCAGCCAGAGTTTTTGACTACGGAGTGGGCGTCGTCATTTCCGCAAGCCACAATCCTGCACCTGACAACGGCATAAAACTTATCGGTCATGATGGTCGAAAATTGAGTGATGATGAGGAGCAAAAGATTGAACTCCTAATCGAAGACAACAGATTTGCACAGCCAATCGGTTCAGAAATTGGAAGCATTTCGCATGACCAAACCGTGGTTGACGCATATCTGAACTTTCTAGAAGCACTTTTGCCAGAACGGCTCGACGGCATGAAGATAGCTATTGATACGGCTCATGGTGCGGCATACCAGTTAGCTCCTGAAATTCTAGTCAGGCTCGGAGCAGAGGTTTTAGTTTCAGGCGCGGAGCCAAATGGAGACAACATCAATGCCGACGGTGGTGCCACGAAACCAAGCGCGATTCAAGAATTTGTCGTTGAACAGTCGTGCGATCTTGGTGTCGCGTTCGATGGAGATGCCGACCGCGCTGTGTTCTGCGATGCAAAGGGGACCTTAGTCAATGGTGACAGAACGATGGGGATTTGGGCGTCCTATTGGAAGAACCAAGGAAGACTTAACCCGCAAATTGTAGTCGGCACGGTTATGAGCAATCAAGGATTTGAGAAGTATCTCAATTCTGAAGGAATTTCGTTGGAACGATCACCAGTAGGCGATAAATACGTTTCCCAGAGAATTGATGCTACCGGTTCAAAAATTGGAGGGGAGCAAAGTGGCCACATCATCTTTCCAGCGAACGGCCCAACCGGAGATGGATTAGCGACCATGCTAGAACTCCTTCGCATCCTAAAGCGTGAAAAGCGCTCGCTTTCTACATTTATTGACGATTACGAACCGACTCCGCAAGTACTTTTCAATGTCGCAGTAGCTTCAAAAGATGGATGGAACGAGAGCAAACGAATTTTTGATGCCATCCAATTGGGTGAACGAATATTGGAAGGAAATGGAAGGGTTAACGTCCGTCCGAGCGGCACGCAGCCGATGATTCGGGTGATGGTGGAGGCGGAATCTTATGAGCAACGGGATAGAGTCGCCGATTCGATAGTAAACGCTCTGATTTCTGAACTTGGCGGAGAAATTTACAGCAAGGTTGATTTGACTCATGCTCTTGGCGATTGATATTGGGAATACCAAGGCGGCTTTTGGGGTTTGGTTTGAGGGCAAGTGGCACGAGATGAACCAATGGCCGACAGAGAATCTTGCCTCAAATCTCGAACTGAACGAGTGGCTCAAACGACTTAAGCCGGATCACGAAGAGATTCGAGTTTCTTGCGCCAGCGTAAAGCCTTCATCAGAATCGGAAATGGCGTATACGGTTCTGCACTCCGTGAGTTCAGAAACACAATTTCTGCGCACTGCCGATGACTTTGGAATTACGTCGCTTTACTCTTCAGAACTTGGTTCTGATCGTTTAGCCAACATTGTTGGTGCGCTTGAGCAGTTTCAACCGCCAATCATTGTAGTAGATGTGGGAACTGCAACTACGATTGATGCTGTGGATAAGGATGGAGTGCATATTGGCGGCTTAATCATAGCGGGACCTCAATTCTCCATAGACGCCTTACTTGAGAGATCGGAGCTAATGAAAGCAACTAAAGTGCGAAATCATAGGATGCTTTTCAGCTTGAATACGGCCGAAGCATTGTCAAATGGACACTTTCTTGGCCACCACTATGCACTAGAGGGAATAGTAAAGGCTATGAGATCTGAAGTCCAGGGAAACGTAACCGTTGTAACCACGGGTGGACTTGGCAAGTTGTTCTGCGAAGCGAGTAAGCAACTCGGCGAATACAAGGCGACATTGACGCTTGACGGCATACGAATTGCAGCAAACAAACGAATAGCCCTGGAATAGCTGGGCTCCGTTCTATCCCGATCAAACCAAACAAAGCGGATTAGAACCGTGCGTCTGATGCAAGATTTATCAGTACTGGCAAGGTTGGTGTTTGTTGGCTTCCGCCGCCGATGTTCCCAGACCCTCCACGTCGAATTCGGTAGAAAACCTGCCAGCCGAATTCTTGAATTGGAATTCGATTCGATCTAAAATCACCAAGGGTTCCTGCAAGGGAATCTGCAAATATGCCTCGTTCCTTTCCGTTTCGTGTGTAAGACTGAACTGTTGCTCCAGGAATTGTGCCTTGCATCTGCGCGATATTCCCAACCATGGGAACTTCAGCTCCAAAGTACCTACCATTTACGACCGGACGGTTCGCCTGAAAGAACGCAAAGATTCTTGCCCCCTTTGCCGAGAACATGGCATAGATTTCCTTCTTCGCGACCATCGAGCCGCTGTCCGTTGCCGATTCCGTGTCAACTCCAGCCAAGAAGTCCTTTCCGTCAAGATTGGCACCGACGCCCGAAAAGAAGATAAAGACCGTTGCGCCTTCAGCAACTCGATCTGACATTGCCTTTACACTTGCTCGAATCTGTTGTGCTGTCGCATTTATGATTAGGTCAATGTTTTGCTCAGCGTATCCTGCGTTCGCCATTAAGGACTCTCGGACAAGTTGAGCATCGTCTGCTCCTGAAGCAATCTTAAGAGATTCCAATTTGGACTCAGAATTTCCAATAATGAGCGCGTATTTGCTTGAATTTATTGGAACCCGCATTCCCGAATTGCTGAGCATTGGTGCACCACCAGTCGAATTCGGTGCGCCACCAGCGTTTGGATCAACTGTTGGAATTCCAGGCTGATTGATATCTCGACCCGCCATTTGAGCTACCATGGAGACTTCTTCCGGCGTCATGGGTTCAACATCCACTTTCCAAATCAGTTGGCCCGACACTTGAGTCAATTTTTCTTCGAGTTGAATGCGCTTAGCGTTATTGTCGCCCTGCGCATAGATGGAATTGAGAATAAAAAACGTCTCATAGCTGTTTTGCTGCTTTGCCAAAAGCGCT
>JANNJE010000441.1:0-15790 GCA_031405735.1 Armatimonadota bacterium
CCCATCCTTCCAACCGGTATTATATTGGCTTGTTTTTCGATTTCTTGCTCCAAGGACGTTCCATTTTGCTCCGCGCGAATACTGCACAAATGCGTCTGCCTGTCGGTTAGCGTGTACCCAGGCTGGACGGTGTTGACGGTGACGCCGTGCTTTGCCAAGGCATTCGATTGAACCTTCGTTAGTGCTTCGATTCCGCTTCTGATTGTTGAAGAAATTGGCAACAAATCGTTAGGTTCCCTAGCGACTAGAGACGTTATGTGGACAATTCTGCCCCAACCGCTTTCTGCCATTGAAGGAGCAACAAGCCTGACCATTCTCACAATATTCAGCAAAGTTGAGTCAATTCCAGTCTGCCATTGCTCGTCTGAAATCTCCATTACGGGTCCAACTGGTGGACCGCCAGTATTTGTAATGAGAATATGGGGTTCTCCGAGTTCCGATTTTGCTGCTTGAATCCAATGCTCTATAGACTCCAAATTTGATACATCGCATACCTGCCAGTGACAATCTGGCGAAATCTTCTCGGCAGCACTTCGCAAAATAGATTCTGCTCTACCGCAGATTGAGACTTTGCAGCCTTCATCGGCAAGAAGCTTTGCAGTAGCAAACCCAATTCCCTTGCTAGCGGCTGCTATGAGGGCAACTTTCCCCGAAATACCTAGGTCCATAGCCTAGTTTGACACCTCAGCGACTGAGGCTTAGTTTCAGGCGGAGGACGAGGAGGTATGCAGACATCATCTGCGTACCTTTGCGGATACCGCGTGAGATTCCTTTGATTGAAGTGACTAATAGTTCAATACGCGATGCCACTTTCTTGGATTGCGGCTAAGGGCGACCAAAATCGGGATAATTCCTGTTGGAGCGATGGCAGAGCGGTTTAATGCGGCAGTCTTGAAAACTGTTGTGGGGCAACTCACCGGGGGTTCGAATCCCCCTTGCTCCGCCAGAATTTTTCGGTTGTTGGTTATCGGTCATTAGTTATAATCTAGAATCCAGAATCCAGAATCCAGAATCCAGAATCCAGAATCCAGAACCCAAAACCCTAAATCCAAAACCCTAAACCCTAAACCCTTACCGAAAAACATTCTCACAAACCTGGAACTTTCATCAATAGAAATGTGGTAGACATTCGTACCACTCAAGAGTGGGAGGAGAAAAAGATGTCTGAAACACAAACAATGGATGACTTTGCAACTGCTGTCGGCAAAACATTTTGCTGGCACGAGCTTTATACGCCAAACAGCGAAGCATCGGTGAAATTCTACACAGATTGCCTCGGTTGGGGAACACAAGCCATGGAAATGGGAGAGATGGGCACTTACAATATGCTCACAGTAAACGGCCAAGCAGTTGCAGGTATGCAACAAACGGCCGGTAACCCCGAAATGGAAAACGTGCCGCCGCATTGGAGCATTTACGTTACTGTAGACGACGTAGATGCTCGTTTGGCAAAGTGTTTGGCAAATGGCGCTACCAACCTAGTGCCGCCGATGGACGTTCCGACGGTCGGCAGAATGGCCCTCGTCCAAGATCCACAAGGCGCGACGTTCTGGCTGTTCAAGCCCGTGCCGATGCATTAACTTCTAATTGGTTCGGGCCGTTTGGCCCAAGCTAGTAACTTTGCTCTCAGTGCAACTTGTGCGCTGAGAGCATTTCTTCAATGTTCTTTGCAATGGAAGACGCGTCAAGGCCAACTTGCGCCCGAAGAATCGGCTGAGTTCCATGCTCGACAAAATCGTCAGGCAACGTAATCAACTTGATTTCAACATCTGCAAGACCAAGTTCCGCCATCCGGTCCCTGACTCTTTGTCCAAATCCGCCAGAGCGAACATTTTCTTCGATCACAATCAGCCGTTTGGTCTGCTGAGCCAAGTTAAAAACTCGTTGCTCGTCGAAAGGAGCGATCCACCTAGCATTTATCAATGTGCCATTGATTCCCTGAGTCTTCAGAATTTGAACAGATTCCCAGGCAGGAGAGACCATCGAACCGACGGCTACCAATGTAAAGTCGTCACCCTCGCAAAGTGTTTCCGATTTTCCGAGTTGAATCGGGGTTCTTTGTTCTGGGAGCCTGTCATCGCTTGCCCCGCGAGGATAGCGAACGGCTAACGGACCTTCATTGAATCCCGCCGCGAATCGGACCATTTCTCGCAATTCTGTTGTGTCTCGCGGCGCCATCAATCGCAAATTTGGCATCAAAGTTAAGTAGCTGATGTCAAACGCACCGTGGTGTGTTGGACCGTCGTCGCCCACGAGTCCAGCCCGATCCATAAAGAACCTGACAGGAAGGTTTTGAAGGCAAACATCGTGAAGAACTTGATCAAATGCCCTTTGCAAGAAAGTGGAATAGATCGCGCAGAACGGCTTCATCCCTCCTGCTGCTAAGCCGGCGGCGAAAGTTACTGCGTGCTGCTCGGCAATTCCGACATCAAAGTACTGCGCAGGGAGTTCCTTGGAATACTTCACCAGCCCTGTCCCATCCGGCATTGCCGCAGTTATCGTGCATATTGAAGGGTCTTCCTTGGCGGCCTCTAGAATAGCCTCGCCAAATGCATTTGTATAAGTTACAGGGCCTGCGGACTTGACCATTTCACATGCTTCTAGGTCGAATGGAACCACTCCATGCCACTTTGTCGAGTCACTTTCAGCGACCTCGTAGCCTTTGCCCTTAACTGTTATGGCGTGGACAAACACCGGCCCCTTGATTTCGCGTACGTTGCGGAAAATTTCGAGCAAACTCAGCAGGTCATGGCCATCAACAGGGCCAATGTATTCAAATCCCATCTCTTCAAAGATTGTTCCTGTTTCTTCAGGAGCAAAATAGTGGGTGATTCCATGTCTCAATCCTGCTGCGATTCGAGGCGCAGGACCAGGGATTTTTTCGATGATATGCTTAGCTCTTTGCGCTAAGTCTTGCACATAAGGGCGCGACCGAAGTCGAGTAAAGTAGTTCGTTAGGGCTCCGACATTAGGCGCAATTGACATTCGATTGTCGTTCAAAATGACTGCGAGATCGGTGCCCATTTCGCCGGCATGATTCAGAGCTTCCCAGCTCATTCCGGCGCAAATCGCTGCATCACCTGTAATCGCAACCACCCGTTCACCGCTTCCCTTTCGATCCCGCGCAGCAGCGAATCCTAATGCCGCCGAGATCGCCGTTCCAGCATGGCCAGCTCCAAACTCGTCTAGCTCGTGCTCTTTGCGGCTTAAAAAGCCAGATAGGCCCTTGTGCTTCCTGAGAGTATCAAATCGAGGGAGTCTTCCTGTCAAAAGCTTATGAGCATAAGCCTGGTGACCAGTATCCCAAACCACTTTGTCTGGTGGAATTGAATATGCGGCATACAGCGCAACAGTCAATTCGACAGTTCCCAAATTCGAACTAAAGTGTCCTCCAGTTTCCGAAACCTTTTTTAAGATCGCGTTTCTAACTTCAGCCGTAAGTTCAACTAGTTCCTTTTCGTTTAGCCGATGCAAATCCGTGGGCTGAATAATTTTCGAGAGGAGCGGGAAAAGTTCGTTGTGTTCGATCATTTGCGGTTCCTTTGCCTACCTTTCATACGTCGTAGAGCGTAATTCGGTGCGCACTAGCAACAGAATACGACATCCCGCTAGGGAAAAGAAAGGCAGATTTTTGGCAAAGCCGACTAAAATCAAGATATGCGATCGCCTTTAGCTATTTCGTACGACCTCCCCAGAGTAGGTATTCGTCCGACCATTGACGGTCGTTACGGGGGCGTGAGAGAATCGCTCGAAGGGCCAACGATGGCGATGGCGCGAGCCGCAGCGGATTTGATTTCTAGCAACTTGCGCCACGCCTCCGGCCAGCCGATTGAATGTGTAATCGCTGAAGCCTGCATTTCCGGTGCAGCCGAAGCCGCACAAGCCGATTCCCTATTTCGAGTTCAAAATGTCGGGTGTTCGCTAACCGTAACGCCTTGCTGGTGCTACGGATCAGAAACGATTGACACAGACCCGATCCGCCCAAAGGCGATTTGGGGGTTCAACGGAACCGAGCGTCCCGGGGCGGTTTACCTAGCTGCTGCGTTAGCAGGGCATGCTCAATCTGGGATTCCCTGCTTTGGAATCTATGGCAAGGAAGTTCAAGATCAGGGCGACACCACAATTCCCGACGACGTTCGAGAGAAGATTCTGCGATTTGTTCGAGCTGGAATTGCGGTTTCAACAATGCAAGGCAAAAGCTATCTCGCGATTGGTGGCACCAGCATGGGGATCGCGGGCTCGATCGTCGATCCATCTTTTTTCTCAAATTATTTGGGAATGCGGGTGATCGCAAGCGATATGAGCGAGGTCTTGGGCCGAATCGAAAAGGGCATTTTCGACCAGGAAGAATTTCAAGTTGCACTTGATTGGACGAAAACCCATTGCCAAGAAGGCGACGATCCCAACGAGCCCGGCAAACAAAGAACTCGTGCACAAAAGGACTCCGACTGGGAGACCAGCATCAAAATGACGCTGATCGCTCGCGATATGATGGTTGGGAACCCAAAGCTCGCAACGCTGGGCTACCCAGAGCAGGCCCGTGGCAACAACGCGATCGCTGGCGGATTCCAAGGCCAGCGACAATGGACTGACCATTTTCCGAACGGCGATTTCATGGAAGCGATGCTGTGTTCAAGCTTTGATTGGAATGGAATACGAGAACCATTCGCCTTCGCAACGGAAAACGATTCATTGAACGCCATTTCGATGCTGTTTGGAAAACTGCTGACCGGCACGGCTCAAATGTTTTCGGACGTTCGAACCTATTGGAGCCCAGAATCGGTTCAACGGGCAACCGGCCACAAATTGTCTGGAATGTCGGAAGCTGGCATTCTTCACCTGATCAATTCAGGTCCAACAGCACTCGATTGGACAGGAGCAAGTTCAAGTTCAAGTTCAAACCCTCCATCTCCTGCCCCTTCCTCCCAAGGGAGGAAGGGGTTCATCAAGTCCTGGTACGAAATGACTCCCGAAGACGCAGATGCTTGCCTCGAAGCCACAAAGTTCTGCCCTTCGATTGTCGAGTATTTCCCTGGTGGAGGCTGGTCAACGGATTTCACCACATTGGGCGAAATGCCCGTCACCATGTGCCGAATCAATTTGGTTCAAGGACTTGGGCCAGTGCTTCAAATAGCGGAAGGCTGGACCATTTCTTTGCCCGATGCGGTTCACGACGTATTAGACCAAAGGACAAATCCAACTTGGCCGACGACTTGGTTTGCTCCACGTCTTTCGGGTGCTGCTCCGTACGATTCAGTTTACAATGTGATGCTCCATTGGGGAGCCAACCATGGTGCGATTTGCTATGGACATATCGGTGCGGATTTAGCAACCCTTGCATCGATGCTTCGAATCCCTGTATGCATGCACAATTTGGAGTCAGGCGACATGTTTCGCCCCAATAGCTGGTACCGATTCGGTTCGCTAGACGAACAATCTGCTGACTATCGAGCGTGCAAGGATTATGGGGCGCTGTACTAGAGCGGAGAGCGGAAGGTGGAAGGCGGAGAGCTGATACCGCTCTCCGCTCTCCGCCTTCGTCTCTCGAAAACGATCACCCAAGCCCAAACTGGCAAATACCCATTTCCCACTCCCCACTCAAAGGTATCCTTCACCATCCATGAAATTTCCGATTTCGATGCTACGAGACTTCGTTGAAACTCGCCTTGACGCAAATGAAATCGGCGATCTGCTCACCATGGCGGGCTTCGAACTCGAAGGCATTGAGGAGGTTGAGGGAGAGTCCGTTCTCGATATCAAAGTCGTTTCGAATCGAGGCGATGGACTTTCAGTTTTTGGGCTTTCGCGTGAAGTATTGGCTAAAGATCAGAATTCAAAACCGACTGAACTTTACAATCGAGCAGTTGCAGGATTCACTATTGGAGACGAAACCGACACAGAAATCTCAAAGAAAACAAACGTGACAATTGAGTCTGAGGCGTGCACCCGGTACGCATGCAGACTATTTGAAAACACGAAAAACGAGTCGTCGCCCGCCTGGCTTCAAAAGCGACTTCGGCAAGCTGGCCTGCGGCCGCTGGGAATACTAGTTGACCTCTCCAATTACGTAATGCTAGAACTCGGGCAACCGCTTCACGCCTTCGATCAAGACACTTTGGCTGAACGGAGGATTGTAGTTAGGGGAGCAACTCCTGGTGAAAAATTGACGACCCTCAATGGTATTGCGCACGAACTGCAGCCTCATCATTTGATGATTTGTGACGCTAAAAGCGCTGTGGCCGTGGCTGGCGTAATGGGGGGGGCTGAAACTGAAGTCAGCGACTCAACAAAGAACGTGCTTCTTGAGTCAGCGCATTTTGTAAGCAATTCAGTTCGAAAAACGAGAAAGGAGCTTGGACTTTCTACCGACGCAAGCTACCGCTTTGAACGAAGCGTTGATCCAAATGGAGTTGTGCGAGGGCTGAACAGATTTGCGAATTTGCTCCAAGAAGCCACTGGTCAAAACGGCGTGGTGCCTGGGGTACTTGATGTCTTTTCAACTCACCCCGCAACCGGAAAGGTCAATGTTCGCGTCTCAAAGGCTTTCAAACTCTTAGGCATGAACGTAACGGCAGTTGAAGTAAAGAGCTATTTGGAGGGGCTCGGGTTTTCCGTTTCAGGAAGCGGAGAACCGTTCGAGGTTGAACTACCCAGTTGGCGGCCGGACATCGTTCGCGAAGAAGATTTGATTGAGGAAATTGGAAGAGTCCACGGATATGAGAAGATTCCAATTCTTCCACCATCGGGAAGTACGCCAGTAGGCGGATTGCACGGACTCGAAAAAGTTCGAGAAGAGATTAAAGTTTGCCTATTGCGGCATGGCTTAGTCCAAACCATCAGCCATTCCCTCCGAGACGTACATCCGCTCGATTCTCCAAATTGGGAAGCCATTGGGCCAAACAATCCTGGCTCGCCGGAAATGGCGTTCTTGCGGACGTCGTTGTGGCCCTCGCTTTCAGATGCAGCACTTCGAAACGGAGCAAGAGATGGTCACCTCTTCGAAATTGGACGAGTTCATGGCTCGGTCTATGGCAAAGTTGTTGAAGGGCAAAGAATCGCTGTACTTTCAACCGGCAAGCTCAGTTATCCGCATTGGACAAACGATGACCAATCGGAAGCCGATTTTTATTCAATGAAGGGCATCGTCGAGTTCATTTGCACAATTCTTGGAGGCAAGCATGAATTTGATACCTCGGAGCTTGATTCGAGGCTCCACCCTACAAAGCAAGCTTCAATAATCATGAATGGCCAGTCCATCGGCGTATTTGGGCAAATTCACCCGACGCTGGCTGAGGAAATTGGACTTCCACATGCCACATTCCTTGCAGCAATTGACCTCGAGGCTGGATTTTCCGCAGTTCAAAGGGATTTGAAATTGCGTCCAATTAGCAGAAATCCAGCAGTTCGCAGAGACATCGCGATTCTGATCGCAACAAGAATTCCGTACGCTGAAATAGAGAAATCCGTCCAAAAGGCTGCAGGAGAGGTTCTTGAAAAGTGTTGGCTTTCCGATGTTTACACTGGAAGAGGAATTGACCTAGGATTTCACAGCCTTACAATAGCCTTGCAATTGCGAAAACTTGGCGAAAACTTCACAGATGAGGAAGCTAATTCGGTTCGGGATTCGGTTGTGGCGGCACTTGTAACGCTGGGTGGGAAGCAGCGATAAGCGTTGCGGTCCCGGCAAGAGCGACAAGCGTTACAAAAAGCCCAGATCGAAGTGCCATCGGCAAATAATGGTAATGGTCGAACTGCTTGAACCAAGCCATTGGCAAGTAGGCCGCGACTGAAGCACCAAAGTAGAAAACCACTTCGTTCGATTTGCGGATCATCTGCCAAACAGCAACTATGTTCGAACTGAATTCTGCGAATGCAATCCACGGGGCAGCAAAGAGCAAAGCTGTCCAACTTGTTGATAGAGCTAGATACTGCCAGCGAATCGCCTGCAAGCCTGGCATTAGGTAATCGAAAATCGCATAAAAAACGCTGATCGAAGATCGAAATTGCTGTTCTTGATAGGCAGACGAAGTTGAAGGAATCACCTGATGCCGAATCAGCAGATAGATAATAAGCAAAACGAAAGAGGAACCCGCCCAATGCCACCGAACCAGGTGCCCTTTCGTTCTCAAAAGGCAAGCGAGACCGAGATAGATCGGGGGCACCATGATGGCTTGTTCGTAACTTCCAAGCGCACAAGCTAAGCAAAACAAGCTAAGTCCGAGCCAAAGATAGGGTTTCCAACCAGAAATTTTTGGCGAGACAAAGGATTTGGAAGGCGGCAGTTCGAATGGCGATGGCGGCGGGTCTGGTGCGGACAGAGCACCCATTCTTTCAAAGCGGACATAAGCCGCCAATGCAAAAATAGCAAACAAAGTCATAGTGGAAGCTGTGCGCCCCGGGAGCCATTCGATCATTCGAAATCGCAAATCAGAAACTCCTGACGCCTCAAATCCGACGAAAACCCAGAGCAACGAGGCAACCAATGCGTTTTGCCACTTTCTACCTTTGAGGAACATTGCACCAAGAGTCAGAAATGCAATCCAATAGGCAACAGTTCCAAGCCATTCGCCTCCGTCTAGATTCCAGATTACGAAAATGCCAGCCGTGCCAAGCGAAAGCGATCGGGAACCTGAAATCTCGCGGACTAGCCAAAACAATGCCCAAACACAAGCGACGGCAAGCAGTACATTTGTGAGCCCGAATCCAGCCGCGTCAGTTCCCCATGTCCAACGGTCGAACTCAAATGTCAGCGTTGAAATCGGGCGATAGAAATGGTTTCCAAGCGGCCAATCGCCCCAAAACCATTTGAAAATGGACTCGCCACTTTCTATTCGTTCACTAAGTTTTCCTAAAAGGAAATCTGTGTCTGAATCTTTGAGCAAGTAAGATGTCGTCGCCCTGGCCAGAAACAGTGGAATGCAAAAAAGGGCAAGCAATAGATATGTCGGCCCCCATCGTTTCACAATCGAAAAGGATACCGACTTACGTGGCTTTTGCGTCTCGCATTAGTAATTGGCGGTTGGCAGTTTGCGGTATGCGGTAAAGATCAAAGGGCAATGGCTAAGAGCCTTACGATTGCCATTTACTGCGAAACTGGTGATAAAATTCTCAAGCTTCTTGCTTTTGGAACAACCAATGCCCAATGCCCATCCCTCGACTTCACCACCGCACCCGAGATTTTTGCTCCTTTCGGAAGGGGAACCCACATCGGCTTTCCTACAAATTTGACTGGAACTCGAACGGATACCTCGGGCAATTCTGCCACTGCGTTTACAACAGATTCAGGATAATCAACCGCTTTCACCGACCCAATGATTTTCAAGGACCTGGAAAACACCGATGGCGGAAGAAGCAAATCTGCGTACAGAGCCAAGCCAAGATAAGCGTCCAATGCCTTTTGTCCCTTGCCGCCAATCAGTTTTAGATTTGGGCCGGAACGGCAAATGGGCAACCAAAGCGGATCAATTTCCTTTGCGACGAATTGCTTTAGTTCAGAGGCAGTTGCGCCCATAGCATCTTCAGGGCCAAGGCGTTTCGCAACAACTTGATTCATCAGGTAGCGCATGTAGAGCTTTTCACCAAGATAGCCATTTCCCCAATCTTCTGGGGTTTGAAAGCCGCCCACTGGAGGCAAGACCGCATGGCCATATTCGTGTGCAAGCTCACGTGCCATTTCTATCGGATTTGTAAAGGTTCCAATCTGATAGATATATATTGTGTTAACTCTGCGTGAAATTCTATTCTCGTATTCCTCGTCAAAAAGCTGCTCTCCGCCGGGCTCGCCGCCAAAGCAAAGGTAGACGTCTACGATTCCATTGTTGTAGCTCTTGTTATGATCAAATCGTAACCTCCGAAATGTGTAATCCCAAAACCTAATAAGTGCCCGTCCAACAAGAGATGCCGGGTCGTTTTCATCCTTAACACTTTGAGAAAATACCCTGAATCGCAAGTCAGGATTGATGCCTTCAGTAATCTCTTGGCGGCCATATGCGTCCGAAACATATTCAAAAATCCACTTCTGCTTGGGGGAGATTTTTGGCGGTTCAAGCTTGCCTGAACTAGTTTGCACGACGAATCGAATTGCTGTTTCGCCCGGACCAGCAAACTCTTGCCGTTTTATCTGCCCTTGCCCGGATGCAAGCAGGATGCCCAAACTTAGAATCGTGTTCATGATGTTACTGACATTTTGAACGATTACAGAATTTCCAGGCACGAAACTGCAGAATTGCTTTCAAACGCAGAAATAGAAACTATGTGCCCTCGAATCAACTGTTCTACTTTTGATGTCGGCTGATTTCCACATCGTAACCAGATTACTTTCGGAGGAGAGCCATAAAGAGCAGACATCTCGCTAAAGTCACCGTCTTGAGTGACTATTGTAAATCCATGCTCCTTTGCGTATTGCCAAATTTCTTGATCACTAGCTTTATCGAGACCGATTAGCCTGACCTGGTTGCAATCAGGAAGAACATCCGCAATTAGGCTGCATAGCCGAAAACTGAGGTGTTGATCGAATAGCAACTTCATACCGCAGTTAGCCAGCGCCGCTCGCGATCTGCAGCGAACGCTAAGCAAGCAAAGATGTCTTCTTCAGTCAACTCTGGAAAATCGGCGACAATCTGGTCGTGCGACATCCCGGAGGCTAACCATCCTAATACGTCGGTGACCGTGATTCGCATTCCGCGCACACACGGACGGCCGCTTCGTTTGCCCTGTTCCAATGTGATAATGCTTTTGTAGTTCATTGTAGTTCTATTCTACTTCCTCTTTTACAAATGTCCTGACACAAAAGCAAGATGCTAAACTCCCTCCATGGTCAGTATTTACATTCTAACTGGCATATTACTTTCTGGCCACCAGGTGTCAAGGAATTTTTCCGGCTTTCGCCCCAACAGAATTGGAAGCGGGATCATTGTCGAGCAGGTTTACATAAATGATGACTATGCCCAAAAGAGTTGGCGATTGGACGGTACGCCTATAAAAAAGTGGATTGCAACTGCCGAAATGCGAAGCGGCAGTTCGCACTCCATGCCCAACCGATGGAACTTGTATGTTAGGTTTCGACATTCAGAGTTCATTCACCATCCGTCGGTAGTCCTGCGAACTATTCAAGGGAAAATACTTGTTGCTCATGGTCAAACAGCGGTATTTGACCTTAAAAAAGAAGGTGAGGAATTCGCAACCTTTCCTATTGAAAAAACCCGTGAGGAGACAACCGAATTCCAAATCGGTATTGAGGGCGGAATGTGGCACGACCTTACGGTATACGAGAAGCGAAACAGACACTTTGAATTCGTCAAGGGTTCGCCCTTTGATTTAGTCGTAAATGATCCAGCTGGATTTTATCGTGCAACAGACCCAGAGGACATCGGTCTGACGATTCCGCTACCTTTCTCTGGCAGATTGCGAGCTTATAGAGTTGCGTTCAAACACAAGAAGGAAACCTGGACACCCTATGGTGGCTTTTTTGGAGCCAGTTCTCAGTACAGCGACTTCAATCAATCGAATTGGCACCGCGGGCCATTCGCTATCGGAGATAAGATTGCATTGCAAACTCGCGGGTACATGTGGACTACGATAAAGGGAGCTGTTTTGTGGCCCCGCAACACTTATGCAGACTAACTCGAAGTCAACAAGTCCTTCGTTCAGTGCCCCAACGACTCTAGGTATTTCTCCGCATCAATCGCAGCCATGCATCCCGTCCCGGCGGCGGTGACAGCTTGCCGATAGTAGCTATCCGAAACATCGCCGCTTACGAACACGCCTGGGATTTTTGTTTTCGTGCCCTTTCCGGGGATCAAAATGTAGCCGTTCTCGTCAAGGTCCAAAATGCCTCTGAAGAGTTCTGAATTCGGCTTATGGCCTATGGCGATGAAGACCCCGTCCATATCCATTGCTCTCGTGTCTCCAGTAACTGTGTCCTTCAATCGGACTCCGGTTACCTTCTTGAAAGGCTCAGTTTGGCCGGTAATCTCATCCAGTGCAGCGTTATAGATCACTTCCACCTTTGGGTTGGCAAGAACTCGGTCTTGCATGACTTTTGAAGCTCGAAACTGGTCGCGGCGATGGACCAAGTACACCTTTGAAGCGTGTCGCGTAAGATAGTTCGCTTCTTCCATCGCGGTGTCGCCGCCGCCGACTACGGCAACCGCCTTTTCCTTAAAAAATGCTCCATCGCAAGTAGCGCAAGCCGAAACTCCATAGCCTCCAAAAGTGACTTCAGATTCCAGCCCGAGCCATTTTGCCTCGGCTCCAGTGGCAATGATAACCGAATTTGCAAAGATCAGTTCATCATCGCACCAAATCTTGTGAGGAGTTGAAGAGAAGTCAACTTTCGTGGCGATATTGTATTCAACCTTCGCGCCAAACCGTTCAGCTTGCTCCTGAAAAAGCTCCATCATTTCTGGGCCCATGATTCCCTTTGGAAAGCCAGGGTAGTTTTCGACGTCGGTTGTTATCGTCAGCTGTCCGCCGGGCTGCAAGCCAGCAAGAACGAGCGGGGCAAGATTTGCACGCGCAGCATAAAGTGCGGCAGTGTATCCGGCAGGGCCTGAACCGATGATGACAACATCGTGAATTGTGGATGACATAGGGAACCTAATTCATTCAGGGTACCTTTGGTTCCCATTTGAATTGTAGGGACCATACGATTCAAATTTCGTCGGAAAATGGCCAATTGGGTCGCATCCAAATATGTGCCTTTATCGTCTGGAACGGTACCGATGTCCGATCAGGAATCCCCCGCGCAACCCGAATCCATTGACGTTTTTGCGGCTTTGGCGATCATGGCAGAACAGCTTGCCGGAATGGCTTGGCAGCGAATGGGATTGCAGCACGACATGATAACTGGCAAGATCGAACGCGATCTTCCTCAAGCAAAGGCAGCGATAGATGCTTCAGCGGCGCTCGCCGCCATTCTCGAGCCTCAGCTTGATGAAGGCGATCAAAGAATGATGCAAAACCTGATCCGCGATCTTCGAATGAACTACGTCCAGCAGAGCCAAGGAGAATCCTCATGACAAGCCAAAACGCAGTCCAAAAAGTCACTCGCAGCGCCACAGGCGCATGGAGATTTGTTGAGCGAATTCCGACTCGGCTACGACTTGCAATGAAGGATTTCCACCAAACTCAAGAAGCGGCAAAATCGAAGGGATTGCCAACTGTTGCGGAACGGCAAGACGAGCTGGTGCACTTTTACACTCGTTACGAGACCTTAGTAGAACTTCTTTGCAACGCTTCGAATTACGGGCCCGACAGTCGGCTTGAAGAAAAGTATTCGGACTTAAGAGCCTGGATGCAAACTAATTATCCGCAATTGCGAATGTTCGTCGTTGCGTATTTGCGTTACGATTCCCACGATGCCCGCCAGGCAATAGATTGGCACGGCATTGCTGGCGATGCGTTTGAAGCGCTCTTTGCAGCTCCAAGCCTTGAAGATTTCTTGAGAATTGACGACGGTGAAATGATTTGGCGTATCGAACGCACGCGAAACGCGATAAACTTGTATGGTGAGCACCTTCGGCAGCTTGCGGCACAAGAAAAAGAATGCGAATAGGATTTGACAAGGCGAATTTTGAACAGTTAGCCGAGTTGTGGAACACCTTCTATCCCGAGAAATATCGGATTGATGCTGATATTTTGCGTCAAAATTCTGTTGATTCGCACCTCTTTGATTGGGGCGCTTCAAAAATCGAAATCGACGGAGGCGAGGTTCTTGCATTTGCAATCGTTAAAAAGTCCGCCGCTTCAATGTACCGAGGGCCAGATCCTGACCAAGCTCACCTCTCTGCAATTGCGTTCAAACATCCAAATCATGCAATTGATCTGTTTAGCGAAAGCAAAAAGATTCTCATGAATCGTGGCGTCTATCGTGTTTTGTTTGGCCAAGACAGTCGGCACTTCTTTCCAGGTTGCCCTCTCGAAGCAAACATGCTTCGTGATTTTTTGATGGTCGAAGGGTTTGAATCGGGCGCGGAGCAATTCGATCTTCAATATGATCTTGCCAATTATGTTGAGGAAATTCCTCTGTCAAACGACGCAAAAATTCGACCCGTTCAGCTGGACGAGACACCAATCCTTCGGGAATTCTTAGAGCGAGAATTCCCTGGACGCTGGCGATATGACACGATGGCCAAGATTGACCTTGAGGAACGCTCAGATTTTGTAGATGGCCTTTGGGTAGAGGATAAGTTAGAAGGCTTTTCCTTCACACAAGATTCTTCTCACAAGTTTCCAATTGCAGGCGGTGTTTGGCGGCAATCATTAGGTCCAAATTGGGGGACATTGGGGCCGATTGGAGTATCGAAATCTTTTCGAGGAAAAGGTTATGGCAATGCTCTTTTGTCAGAATCTTTACTTGGCCTCAAGCGATTGGGCGTTCGGAATTGCCTTATTGACTGGACGACCTTGGTTGACTTTTATGGCAAGCATGGATTTGTGCCAACGCATACGTACAACAATTATTCCTTGCAACTTGTTTCTTGACCTATCTGAATCGCCAAACTACTTTTCCAAAAACGTTTAGCTCGTTTGACGAAAAGCTCTTGACATGGCCATCTGCAAAGATAATTGGCGAACGGCCAGAACCGTTTTTATCAGAAAAGTATCGGCAATGGATAGGCTTCAAAGTCCCAGGAGTAAGAATTGGTGAAGTTGGATAGCGACTGTCCCCCGTTTCGGAAACTAGATCGCGATCTGAGATCATCGGCAACCCCTTTTCATATATTCCGCCTGGATCATTCAGTCCGTTGTAGGGGTTGAAGACATATCCTCGATGCTTTGTTGTAGTGATGCCCACCGCACTGTTCGGCGTCGTTGCAAA
Source organism: Armatimonadota bacterium (assembly GCA_031405735.1). Classification (GTDB taxonomy): domain Bacteria; phylum Armatimonadota; class Fimbriimonadia; order Fimbriimonadales; family Fimbriimonadaceae; genus JANNJE01. The sequence goes on from JANNJE010000441.1 coordinate 14,822, forward strand.
TAGCGCTACTCTGGCAGTATCTTCGGCCTGCCCAAAATTTGCAGTGCTTGTAAAGCCTTCTGTACCAGCAGGTGCAGCTCCGGGCTGCGCAGTACTTAGAGGATCGTAGCCTGTGGCATCGCTGTACCCAATTGACTGATGACGTCTTTCATTCCAATTGGCTGCATATCCGCCTGTCGAACCTGTCGCAACAAATATATCACGATTCTTTACGTAAGGATCTAGCCCCTGTGTCCAAATGAAAGGTGTGTCAGTTAGGATCGTAGTACGCATTGTCGCAGCTACAAAATAGTCATCGTAATCCCCAGCATACATCATAACGGAAGCCGCCATCTGACGCATCTGAGACAACGTCTTGGTAGCCTTTGCTGACTCTTTGGCTTTTGAAAAAACGGGGAATAGAATTGCAGCGAGAATCGCAATGATAGCGATGACGACAAGGAGTTCGATCAGAGTAAATGCGCGAGCTTTCATAGTTCAGTACCTTGAATATGACATTCAGTACGACATTTTGGTTCGTCTAATAACTCTGATAGCAGTCTTGCATTGACTAATACCCGAATAATGCTGGCTGATCTGGACGCCGCACATCAACAATCACGAGTTGAGATTCGGAGTATTGAAACAGAATTCGGACGTCATGCGGAACGTTTCCGCACCTTGCCAGCTGAGTTTCGCCAAATCCAGCAAAATTCTTCATTTGCTTTGTTCTCACTGCCTCTAACAAGCTGGATACAGTCTGCTGCACAGCAGTTTCCGTATCGCTAAACAACGACTGCAATTCCTCGATTCTCTCTTTAGCAGTGGCAGTCACGGTGACGGCCACCCAATAGGGAGAAGCCGCCATCGGCCGTGGCTTCTCGATAACAATGGGACTTTTCCCCAACTCGACCTGGAGCAATACAGGTTGCTCGGTCACTTTGCGTGTAAACATTGCCATTTGTCACTTCAATTGTACTTCGACATTCA
>JANNJE010000442.1:0-8945 GCA_031405735.1 Armatimonadota bacterium
TGATCGACGTCCTCAAGGTGCAGGACGTCACGTCCGAACCGACGATCCAGCAGGAGCTGGCCCTGGTCAAGATCCGGGCCACGGACTCGAACCGGTCCGACTCGTTGTAAAGACCGATTTAGTTGGAAAAGTCATCTGGGAAAGAGGCGTGCCGATGGAATCTGGCGTGTATCAGCGTGAAAACCAGTGGTGCCCGACAAATGTAGCTTTTGCGCCGAATGGCGATGTGTTTGTAGGAGATGGCTACGGCAGCAGCTATATTCATAAATATACAAAAGATGGCGACTACAAAGGCGTGATCGCCAAGCCCGGCTCCGGCGAGGGCGAAGTTAGCCAGCCTCATGGATTGTGGGTTGATGATCGCCAGTCTACGCCTCGCTTGGCTGTAGCCGACCGTGCAAATCGTAGAATCCAATACCTAACGCTTGAAGGCAAGCATCTTGGATTCGTAACCGAAGGGATTCGGCTGCCTTGCCACTTCAAGACCAAAGATAGTTTTCTACTTGTGCCTGACCTAGAAAGTATCGTAACGGTTTTGGACAAAAATGACAAAGTGGTGGCATCTCTGTGCGATGGACGGCCCAGCAGCTTACGAGATCAGCCTCGCGAAAAGTTTGTTCCCGGGCAGTTTGTTCATCCGCATTCCGCGATGTGGCTGAACAAGCGTGATATTTTGGTAGTCGAGTGGGTGCCGATTGGAAGGGTCACACTTTTGCGCAACGTAAATTTCGGGCGGGATTAGTTCCCATCGTGTAAAATGTCGCCATGTCTATTTCGATTGACGAAGTGCGCCACGTCGCGAAATTAGCGCGTCTAGAACTCGACGAAGCCGAAATTCTCGCACTCCAAGGCGAGCTCAATGCGTTGCTCGGCCACTTCAGCGACATACGTGAGCTCAACGTTGAAGGAATTGAACCGCAATCCCGCGCTGTCGCAGTTCAAAACGTCTGGTCAGAAGACATTATCGGCGCATCACTCTCTCGTGATTGGGCACTCAAAAACGCTCCGATGACCAAGGCAGGCCTTTTCGTCGTGCCGCAAATCATCGAGGACTAGAAATTGCTAACCCAGCTTTCCGCAACCGAGCTTCGCAAGAAGCTGGATTCCCGCGACGTTTCTGCTATTGAAATCGCACAAGCCTACTTGGATCGAATTGCATCTCAAGATTCAAAGCTGAATGCATTCTTGCACGTGAATCCAGAACTTACGCTTGACATGGCGGAATCGGCTCAAGAGCAAGTTGACCAAGGGACCGCAGGGCCGCTAGCCGGAATTCCCGTTGCACTAAAGGACAATTTGAATTTCGTCGGAATGCCTACTACATGCGCGTCCAAAATTCTTGGCGAATTCATGCCCCCTTTTGATTCCCATGTCTCCAAACGAATCCGAGAGGAGAGCATGGTTGTTCTCGGCAAGACAAACCTAGACGAATTCGCGATGGGAACATCAACCGAAAACAGCGCATTCGGCCCGACGCTAAATCCATGGGACTTGGAACGATCGCCAGGCGGCAGTTCAGGCGGTTCAGCTTCGGCGGTTGCTGCCGAAATGGCACCTCTGGCGCTAGGTTCCGACACTGGCGGCTCGATCCGCCAGCCCGCCTCGCTTTGTGGCATTGTTGGTTTCAAGCCAACGTACGGAAGATGTTCCAGATACGGATTGGTGGCCTTTGGCTCTTCGCTTGATCAGATTGGTCCCTTTGCCAGAAACGTCGAAGACGCCGCGCTTTGCGCATCGGCCCTCACCGGCCACGACCCGATGGATAGCACTTCGCTAAATTTGGCACCGATCAAACGATCAGTTGAAGGCGGAAATGTGAAAGGCAAAAAATTTGGCTTGCCTAAGCAACTCTTTGGTGAAGGGATGCAAGATGGTGTCCTGCAATCCGTTCACTCGGCTATCGAACAACTGAGGAAAGCTGGAGCCGAATTCGTTGAACTCGATCTTCCCAGCATTGCCTACGGTGTAACTACCTATTACATCATTGCGCCCGCAGAAGCCAGCAGCAACTTGGCTCGGTTCGACGGCGTGCGTTACGGTTTGCGAGTTGACGGCAAGGGGCATATTGAGACGACAGCAAAGTCTCGCGCCCTAGGATTTGGACATGAGGTAAAGCAAAGGATCATGATTGGCACCTATGCGCTTTCTGCAGGATATTACGACGCTTATTATGTGAAGGCTCAGCAGGTTCGAGGACTGATGCAACGAGAATTTAATGCAGCATTTCAAACGGTAGATCATATTCTAGGGCCAACAAGCCCGGTAGTGGCTTTCAAAATAGGCGAGCTCATCAACGACCCGATGGCACTGAAGCAGCTCGATTTCTGCACTATTCCCGCGAATATGGGCGGATTTCCAGCAATTTCATTGCCTTGCGGATTGAGCGAAGGACTACCTGTTGGATTGCAGTTAATGAGCCCAAATTTGGAGGATGACGCACTATTAAAGACAGCATGGGCGGTGGAGAACGCTTTGGATGCCACGCTTCGGCCTCCGGTTGCGTAAGGATATGAATATGGATGACATCCGTCTCCAAGACAGAAGGCAACTCTCACAAGAATTATTGCGTTCTGGGCGCGTGGTGGGAACTGCGTTTCTAACCGCTTTTGCACTTCTCATTTTTGCAGCCTCAGAAACAACGGTCCTACAGGCTTGGTTTTGGGTGTTTGGCTCAATTGCAGTTTTTCATTTTCTACGAAGCTACAATGCCGCGCTAAAGAAACGATGGCTGATGCGCCGGTTTGAGGCTCTTTGGAACGGATGCGTTGATCGTTTGAAACTGTTTGACGAAGTTCGAGACCGCATGAAGAGAGACAAAGTCGCCGATTGGGAAGAGATGCCAAAAACGGTTTCTCGAGTTGCCAAATCCCTGTATTGCGCTCTCCGTCGAGCAGATATGATCTCCCATGAAGTGTCGCAAACGGAAAAGGGGCTATACACCGATCCGCCACCTTGGGTAGCGCCGTCGCATGATCCCCAGGCAAAAGAACTCTACCGGATCGCTGACAAAAACATTGCCGAATACAGGCAGCAGTTTGGGGCGGTTATGGCGGGCGTCCAGCGCACTGAAGCCCAATGCGCTGTTTTCATGACTACTGTTGACACTTTGCGGATGAAAATGATCGGCTATCGGCTAGTCGGACGATCGCCAGAATTATCGTCGCAGGAGTTCTTGGAAGCCATGAGTGAAGCGAAGATGCAGCTCCACGCTATTGATCAAGCTCTCGAAGAATTGGAATTGCAGCCTTTCCCAACTATGATCGCAGCAATGCCTCCGCCCATTCCGCACGACGCTCAAGACGCAAACCGCTTGGGGCGCGATATTTAGATGCGAGTTACCGTTCACTGCCCTGCCAAAATCAACTTGTTTCTATCTGTAGGCCCGAAAGATGAAATTGGATATCACCCGATTCGTACCATCTTTCAAGCAATAGACTTGTACGATACGCTAACGATTGAATCAGCACAAGAAGACCTAATGACTTGCAATTGGCCAGACTTGCCTGTTTCCAATACTGTTGCCATGTCGCAAAACCTGCTTCGAGAGTTTGGCGATGTGCCGCCACTTTCGATCCATTTGGAAAAGAGAATTCCGAGTCAGGCAGGGCTTGGCGGAGGTTCTAGCGACGCCGCCGGACTGTTGCGAACGATCAACCGTTTTGCGCCGATTCCATTTTCAAATGAAAAGCTACACGAAGTTGCCTGTGCAGTAGGTTCCGATGTTCCGTTTTTCCTGGTCGGCGGAAGAGCAATTGGCGAAGGGTATGGCGAAAGGCTGACTGCTCTTGATGATGCTCCAGAAAGTTGGCTTGTTGTTGTAAAGCCTGACGTTTCCATTTCTACTCCTGAAGCTTATCGGGCTTTAGATGAAGATCCTTTTCCTTGGCTCGGCTTTCCTCTTGATGGCACAAATCATAACGACTTTGAACGTGTGATGCCTCGCGAATGCGAGTTTTGGATGAAGCATCTTCAGTTTTTGGGAGCAAAACAGGTGCAGCTTTGCGGTTCGGGATCGGCGGTCTTTGGGATTTTTGTTTCGAAATCGGCTGCCGAAACCGCAAATCACAACCTAAAATCTAGGCCGAGAATTCAAAGCTGGGTTTGCCGGACGATTAGTAGGGCGGAATCGCCAACCCAATTGTGCGATTCGACGGATTGTGCGTAAACCGACAAATCTCAGGCACCTTGCCCGCAGGGATTTTGAAATAGTAGCGTCCTGCGACTGATGCAGCTGGGTCAACATCTTGGCCAATACTGGCGTCATTTGTTCGATTGATCAAGTCGCTGTTCCAACTTAGCTTTTCCCCGCCTTGCAGAACGATCTCCGGACGGAAATACTGGAACCCAATTCCAGCTGGCATCATCATTACGTTTGTGAATGCAATGTCAATGCAAAGATAGGTTGAGCCGCCGTCCGGTTTGTATCCTTTGATCGCATCGTTCGTATAAGTCATTCCCTCGAAATTAATGGCAAACGGCCCCATTAAAGCACCGTTGTCGAATTTCTGAAGCGTAGTTCCAGAATCGAGAAGGTCAATCCCATTTCGAGTGAACACGGAAACGAACTTTCCGACTTTGCCTGTCAAATCGTATCGCAAGACCGCGCCTGAACCCCGCTGAACCATCAGTTTGCTGACAGGTCCCTCCGTGTAAATGGCCATTACGACTGTGCATTTGACTTTTTGGGCTGGCTTTAATGTTTGGTCGAGATGGGTCTTTTTTGTAGCATGAAGCAAGTACCCACGGAATTCAAAGTTTTCGTCGTCTGGGGAAATTGCTGTGAATTGGAAGGAACTAGATGCTAGTTTCTGGTCGCGATTTAGTGGGTTTTGCACTGTGAAATTCAGAATCAGCAGGCGCTCTTTAGCTCCTGCGACATACATGTCAATTGGAGCAGGAAAATAGGTGTCAAAACGAGCGGAGTCGAGCGTGAAATGAAGTTCGCTTCCCTTCGCACCCAGTTGGTAGGTCGTTAGCAGTTTTCCGTTATCTCCTGGCAACTGAAACGTGCCCTTTGTCGTTGCTGTCTTTGGGTTCTGCGGATTAGCGGGCTCTTTTGGTTGGAGGGACGAAATTGCAAAGGAAGTCCCGAGGAAGAGGATTGAAAGCGCGATTGAAGCGAAGCGGTAATTTGAAATCACATTCCATTATGGCAGTCACGATCGCCAGCAATTGAAAGGTACAGTCTCTTTACCAAGTGATATCTCATGAAAAAAACGCATTGGTTGCTCGTCGTCCTGTCAATATTCCTCCCTTTGGCAGCAAATGCCCAATTTCCTACCAACAATCCATTAGTTGATGCTTCTCAAAAACTAGGGACAGCGGGCCTAACTTCAAGTTCAATTGCCGACAAGGCAGGCTGGGCTTTCAAACAAACTGGCACGCGAATCTATGTAAAAAAGTATGTCGAGCCGTTGGGCGACGATGCCAACGAGAGGGCGACTTTCGAAGAAGCTATTACCGCGATCATCGGACAATACGAAGGCGTGGCGAAGGAAATCAAGCAGTCCAACGACCCTGCTACGGCCTTGGCATTTAGCGTTGCTATATTGCATAGTGTGGCGAGCGGTTCGGAGCTTGATGACAATGCATTCCTCGCCTTGGCTGGGCGACTTCGGGCAACGCTTTCAAGCGTAAAAGCCACCGATTTGCAAAAGCAAGAGTTCTACGAATGGGCACTTTGTTGTTCGGGAATCGTTGTTTCATTAGGTGCGGCTTCGCAAGATGAAGAATCAAAGAAGAAGGTTCGAACGATGGCAGAAGCTCAGCTAATCATTCTTCTAGGGGCAAAACTGGATCAGATTAGTTTGAAAGGTTCCCAAGTTTCAATCAAGGCATCGGCGCCAATTGCGGAAACTTCTAAGCCTCCCGGACGACCTGATTCAGGTGGAACGGCACCCGGATTTGGATTCAGTTTGCCAACGGGATGGACCACGAATTCAGGCTGGTACGTTGCCGAGATTCGACGAGATGGCGATGTCAGCATGGCTCAAGTACGGATCGTTCCAGCCGTGCCAGCTTCCGGCTCGTTTAGCGATGCGCTCCGTGCAGCATGGAAGAAATATGTACCGGAAGAATTGCAGAACAAAGCGGGAGGAATGGTGTTCCGAAGGTACATCGGGAGTGGGCTTTTCGCGCAGTTTGTTTGTGGCTCAGGTCCCGAAAAGGGCAAAACATGGGATTCAATGTTTACTGTCTTCCTTATTGACTGCGGAACAATGTGGCAACCTGTGGTCGTTGCACAAACATGGACTGACACTTATTCACAATTTCCGGCAGGCGCAAACTTGTCGGCGTCATTGTCATTTGGTTCAACAGCCGACCTTGCTGAGGTTTTTCTGCGGACTTTGACCTGTTCTGGAATGAAATCTAAGCCAATCGTTGATAAAGCGACGATGGTAGGCGATTACAACTATGGAAGTTCTTCCGCTCTCAATTTTGAGAATGTGTATACGGGAGCGACGGCCATGAAAGTGATTTCCTACGGCGGGACGCTGCACTTAAAGGCGGACGGCACTTTCGCTGACACTTTTTCGAGCGCAAGCGGCTTTGTAGGAGCAACGACGTTCAGCAGCGCGAAGGGGAAAGGGAAATGGGTTATTGATACCGACATTTTGGTGCTGAATTACACCGAATACGACCAAGGGGACAGCTATAAGCGAAAGCAAAAGAAGTACAGGATTTCGGGCGTTGTTGTATTTTCGAGCGGAGAGAAAGTTGTTGTTTTGAAGGACTCGTTGGAAACGCCAATTAATGCGGTGACGGTTCAAGATCGTTCAGAGTATTATTCGACGTTGAGGAAATAATCAGCATATTCAGAATGCTGATTTTAAAGTCACCCAGCGGTCTCGAAACGACTGATGAGGGGCTCTGAGCCCGTCCCCAGGTACAATAGTATGTGCTCGAACCCCGAATCCGCAATATAGGCATCATCGCCCACGTTGACCATGGCAAAACGACCATCGTTGACGCCATCTTCAAACAGGCTGGTACTTTCCGTGAAAACCAGCACATGAAGGAGCGGATCATGGACTCCAATGACCTCGAAAGAGAGAAGGGAATCACCATCCTTTCCAAGGTCGCCAGCGTCCACTATCAAGACTATAAAATCAACATCGTAGACACACCCGGTCACGCTGATTTTGGCGGCGAAGTGGAGCGCGTATTGAGCATGGTAGACGGAGTTTTGCTTATCATTGATGCCTTTGAAGGGCCGATGCCTCAGACACGATTTGTTCTAAAAAAGGCGTTCCAAAACGGCCTAAAGCCAATTGTCTGCATCAACAAAATTGACCGCGAAGGAGCCAGGCCCCATTGGGCTTATGACAAGACCATTGATCTTTTCATTGACCTTGGAGCCAATGACGACGACATCTTTTTTCCGCACCTCTATACAAGCGGAGTGAGCGGATTTGCAAAGCTGACTCCAGAGGGGCACGAGACGGATATGCGCGAGCTTTTCGAGATGATCGTGAATGCCGTTCCGCCCCCAACTGGCCATTCCGATGAGCCGTTTTTAATGCAGATTAACAACCTCGACTACAACGATTATGTTGGGCGAATGTTTGGCGGGAAGATTCTTCAAGGCGAAGTCAAATTAGGCGACAGATTGAGCCACATGGCATCGGACGGATCAAAGACAGTGGGCTTCAACATCACCAAACTTTGGACGTATGACGGAATACAGCTAAAAGATATTGAAAGAGGCGAGCCAGGCGATATCGTCATGCTCGCAGGGCTAGATAACGTCGCACTTTTTGATACCATTGCTGTTCCCAGCATTACGGAACCGATGGCGGCGATCCAGATTGAGCCAAGTACGCTCAGCATGAGCTTTTTTGCCAACAATTCGCCTTTTGCAGGGAAAGATGGCGGAAAGTTCCTTACGATTCACAAGATTCGAGAACGAGTTGAGCGAGAAGAGGCAGTCAGCGTTTCGATCAAGATTGACAAGGAAGCCCCGGCAGATACAGTAAAGGTCTTGGCAAGGGGCGAGCTTCAGCTTGCCATTTTGATCGAGACCATGAGACGAGAAGGATACGAGGCGCAAATCAGCCGTCCACAAGTCATTTTCACTCGTGACGCTTCAGGGCAGATTTTGGAGCCTTACGAGACGATCACCCTTGAAATTCCTGATGACGGTATGGGCGACGTAATGGAAGAACTGTCACGCCGTAAAGGTGAACTCAAGGACATGATCACTGAGAACCATGTGAGCAGGATGGTTTACTCGATTCCTACACGCGGGTTGATCGGTTTCCGCTCGAACTTTTTGACTCTAACGAGGGGACTAGGAATCATGTCCTCGATCTTTGAAGGCTACCAACCATACCGAGGAGAAGTGGTTTCCAGAAGCGTAGGTTCCCTAATCAATAAAGACACAGGAAAGCTCACGCGATACGCTTATGAAGATGTCATGGTACGCGGTACGCTTTTCTATCCAGTTGGCACTAACGTTTATGCAGGAATGATCATTGGAGCTTGTTCGCGCGATGAGGACATGACCGTGAACGCCACCAAAGAAAAGGCGGCGAACAACATGCGAAGCGCAACCGCCGACTCGACCGTTGCCCTTGATCCACATAAAGAGTTTTCGTTGGAGCAAGCCCTTAGTTGGCTGCGGGATGATGAGCTGTTGGAAGTGACTCCAAAACAGCTACGGTTTAGGAAGAAGATTCTGGATCACAGCGAGCGAAGGGTTTCGGAAAGGCGGAGCGAAGTGGTGGTGTAACCATTTCAGCTTTCTCGGGACAAAAGTCCTAGTCACCACTGCACTCAGCACACTCACTTGTTGCAAATCTTCGGAGGTGCAACAAAATGCACAAATCAACAATCTGGATCGCTTCGATCCTCTTGGCAGCAATGGCGCTGGCAGGTTGTGGAAGCCAAGAGATGGAAGCGGGCGCTGACATGCCAACCGCAACGGCGACACCGAACCAATCCGA
>JANNJE010000443.1:0-4387 GCA_031405735.1 Armatimonadota bacterium
TTGTCAATTCGAGAGTAGAATCTGAATTAGAAGCACCTGTGGGAGAGTCTTAATCTGCAGGGAGTTCATATGACAACTATCAACAGCAATACTAGCGAAACCCTCGACCCTTCGCTTCGCTGTGAGGGTCGAGGGATCAAAGTGGCTTTGGTATGATCCATCGAGCCTCGCTCCACGTAAGTCTCCGGGGATCAAAAGGAAACGCTTGTTTGCCTACTTACGAATTGTCCCGCTTGATACGGTGAAGGACTAGCATGAACACGGGCGACCTCATCCGGCATCTGAAAAAGCACAAATGTGAGCTATTGCGTGAAGGTAAGAAGCACGCAATCTGGTGGAATCCAAAAAATGGGTTAAGAACCGCCGTGCCTAGGCATCCGACTGTATACAAAGGAATTGCTCGAAAAGTATGTAAGGAACTAGAGATTCCGTTGCCGCCAGGAATCTAGACAGCAACCTGTACGGATTCGACAACCGAACCCTTGGCGCGTTGCTTAAGCGCAAGATCGCGAGACGCCGCCATAAGTTCCTGAAGCGCATCTATGGCGTTTTCTCGCGCCTCAGCTTGCGACTTGCCCTGAGAAAATGCGCCCGGAACCTCAGCTACTGAAGCGATCCATCCGCCATCGTCGCCTCTTTCATAAATGATCGTCAAAGTTGAGCTCATGTTTCCTATTATGGCAGACGCATCAAATGGTCTCAGGTATTGCTGCCAAATAACCATTGATCCCCCAACCATTACGTGACGTCAGCGTCGGTGACTTTTTCAACTGGTTCATCTGCTTGCCAATGTTCCTTCCTAAATATTCTAGGCCGTGTCAGAAATGCCCTACGTTTCCTGTTCCCCAACTTCCTTCGGCGTCCTTCCCAGCACTTTCGAAATCTGTATCGAAAGATCATCAAAAATCGTGTACGAGCATGGAATGACGAGCAAAGTCAGCATCGTCGAAAGCGTGATGCCGCCAATGATGGTGATGCCGATGGTTTCTCGAAACTCGGAGCCTGCACCTATGGCAAGCGCAACCGGAAGCATTCCCAAAATGAGAGCGAGGGTGGTCATCAAGATCGGGCGCAATCGGGTTGGGCCGGATTCTACGAGCGCATCATGGCGGTTGAGTCCTCTGCCACGAAGGGTATTCGTGTAGTCAACCAAAAGAATCGCATTCTTGCCAACCAATCCGACAAGGGCTATGATGCCGACGAACCCGACGAGGTTCAGCGTTTTATCGGTCAAAAGCAAAGCTAACAGTGCGCCAACCATCGCTTGCGGTTGGGCGAGCTGGATGATAAATGGATACAGTAGGTTCTCGTAGAGCGATGCCAAAAGCATATAGACCAGAACAAAGCCCAGCAGCAGTGCGGTCATCAAATAGCCTGATTCTCTAGCCTGAAGGTCGGCTTGGCCCAATGGTTTCAGGGTGACCTCGGCGGGCACCAATTTTTCCTTCTTCAGCCAGCCCTCGATCTCGCTCTGAACCGTTCCTGCAGCGTAGCCTGGAAGCAAGTTTGCCGTCACGATAACCTCTTCTTCGCGGTCTCGACGGTTAATTTTGTCCACGCCAACTCCGGGCACAATTTTGGAAACTGTCCCCAAATAAACAGGTTTGCCTTGCGTGAAAGTGATCGGAATAGAGTCAATTGCGTCTGGATCATTGCGGTCCGTCAGGTCCATCATCACGCGGATGTCGTATTCCTTTCCCTTCACTCGGAACTTTGTTGTGTTGTCTCCTTCGTAGAGGATTCGCATGGTGTTTGCGACCTCGGCAGAGGTCACTCCGTAGTCGGCAAGGCGAATGCGGTCAGGAATTGCACGAATCTCCGGTTTGCCTGGGCGCGAACTGAGGTCGGGCGAAACAACTCCTTTCACTGCCCCGTCCTCGAGCCGATTTTTGATTTCGGTGGCTACCTTTAAGAGCAGGTCACGGTCGTCTGATCGGAATGAAAGCTGAACTGGCGCACCGAATCCAAAGTTTGATCCAGCCGCAACAGTTGCTTCGACTCCTGGGATTTTGCCAACAGTTTGCAAGATGTCAGCAGCAACAGAACTGTCCGAAACCGTTCGGATATGTTTAGGCTTTGGCTTCCAAAACATAAACCTATCAAGAATCGCCTGCTTATCGTGCAGGGTGGCTCGCACCGAAGCATAGTTGGTTCCGTTGTCACCAGAGCCGCCACCAAATCCGCCGCCGCCTCGGCTGCCGATGTCAGAAACTGTGAACTCTACATCGGGGTGGCTCATGACCTTTTGTTCGATCTGTTCGACGACTTCTTGAGTCGTGGCGAGGCTCGCTCCGGCTGGCAAGGCTATGCCGACTTGGACCGATCCAGAGTCGCTAGGAGGGAAGAATGCAAACTTGAACACTGCTTCGCCTTTCCATTGGGCGTAGCCAAAACCAGCTGCACAGAAGACGACGAGTGCGGCGCCGAACCCCACTCCAGCGAGAATTCGACCTGGTTTCGTCGAGCCTCGAAAAATATTTATAACAAAGACTAGGAGCCCGATCACAGTAGAAATTGCGAACATTGGTATGCCCGAATTGATCGCGCCACTTAAACTCTCGGCAAAGGTGCCTGCAATGAACATGAACACGCCAATGAGCGCCACAAAACCCGAAATGAACACAAACCATCGGTGATTCAAAGCCCACTCTAGTGCTCGACCGTAATGCGCCTTCAACGCATCAAACCGATTCTCGAACCAGAACGGAAAGCCCTTTGTGAAATGCTCCACATCCTCGCCAGGCTTGTACCATCGAGAAGCCAGCATCGGCGTGATCGTAAACGAGACAAAAAGCGAGATCAAAGTGGCAACGGCAAACCCAATACCCATTGGCTTGAAGAACTGCCCGACAACGCCGCCCATGTTTGCGATTGGGATAAAGACAACAACGTCTGCCAGAGTTATCGCGATAGCGGCAAGGCCGATTTCGGCACGTCCGTTGATTGCGGCTTCGACCGGATTCTCGCCCATTTTCAGATGCCGGAATATGTTTTCAAGGACGACAATCGCGTCGTCAACCAATACTCCGATTGCAAGCGAAAGCGCGAGCATCGTCATTGTATTGATAGTAAATCCAAGCGCAGAAAGCACAATGAATGTTGTGAAAAGACAAACCGGAATCGCGATTCCCACGATCATTGTGCCGCGAAAATTGTGCAGGAAAACATAAACGATAAGAGTAACAAGAGCAATGCCAAGAAATAGAGCAACGATAAGGTCAGCCAGAGATTCTTCAATATCTTCGGCTTGGTTGAATGTCTTGACCGCACCGATTCCGAAATCCTTTTCGATTGACTTGATGACTTTTTCAGCGTCCGCAACGATCTGCAAGGAGTTGCCTGATCGAGCCTTGAGAATTTGAACTGAAACGGCGTCGGAGCCGTCGAGTCTCGAATAGCTTCTGCGTTCGGCAATCGAATCCACTACATTTGCAACACTGCCAAGGCTAACCACAATCGGACGTCCGTTTTGATCGCTCCGATCGGTGATCGAAAGCACCATCGTCTTAATATCTTCAACCGTTTTGAATTCGCCCAAAACGCGAACGCTGTATTCAGTATTGTCGCGCAGCATTCGCCCTGAAGGAACATTGAGGGTTGCGGCTTGAACGGCTCTAAGCACATCGGCTGCGCCGATCTTGTAAGCAAGGAGTGCTTCCCGGCGAACTTGAATTTGGATTTCGCGGATGTCGCCGCCTGATACGTTGACGGAAGCTACGCCTGGAATCCGGGAAAAGCGATCCTTGATTTTGTCATCAGCAAGGTCGCGCAAGTCGCGGCCAGACAGGTTTGGATGATTCAAAACTAGGCGCAAGACGGGGTCACTTGCCGTATCGAATTTTGTGATGCCGGGTTTTTCGGCTCCATCGGGAAGCCTGCCAACAATGCCATCAATTTTGGCTCGCGCTTCGTTCAGTGCTTCATCCATGTTCGTGCCGACTTCAAACTGGCCGACAACGACACTGACACCCTCTTGTGAATTTGAAGTAACTTCGCGCAAACCTGGAACGCCCGAAAGCCCCTCCTCTATTCTTCTGGATAAGAGGGTGGCTACTTCATCGGGACCTGCTCCCGGGTAGATAGTGGTGACCGAAATGACGCCGAAATTTACTTCTGGCTGAAGTTCTTTTCGCATGCCGTTCCACGACATGTAGCCAATCATGATGGCAAGCACCATCAAGATCAGCATAGTAACGGGGCGCGAAATGGCGAGTTTGGTTAAGCCCATTCTAAGCTCCGCCCTTCTTGGCGTCGCCGTTTTCTATCTTGACTTCAATACCGTCCTTGAGTTTGTGGTGGCCCTTAACGATTACACTTTCATTGGCTGAGACATTGGTGACCTGAATCATGTCACCCTTTTCGATGCCTTTCTTGATCTTTCGCTTCA
>JANNJE010000444.1:0-5330 GCA_031405735.1 Armatimonadota bacterium
GCGCCGCGGCCGCCTGCGTTGGGCGGCGGCGTCCGCCTTGCAGGAGGAGATTGCCATCCTGCCCGGCGCGCTCTGCTCGGGGACGAACCGCTACAGGCACTGCCTCCGTTTGAATTGCGGCTATCCCCTGGACGAGCGTAGCGAGAAAGGAGTTGAGACCCTGGGACGGCTGATTGGCGAGCTGATCCGGGGAGAGTGATGGGTGCCGTCAGTCCTGTTTTTTCAGAGACAGGGCTATGCGCTTTCTCTCTTTATCGATTTCCAGGACCCGAACCTCCACCTGTTGCCGAACCTTGACTACCTCGGAGGGGTCTTTGACGTAACGGTCTGCCAGTTGACTGATGTGGATGAGACCGTCCTGGTGCACCCCTATATCGGCGAAGGCCCCGAATTTGGTGACATTGGTGATGATCGCCGGCAGCAGCATGCCGGGCTGCAGGTCTTCGATGCCGTGTATCCCTTCAGCAAACTGGAACGGGGAAAAGGACTGCCGGGGATCGCGGCCGGGTTTGGCTGGCTGATCCGATCGGCGACATCATTGGAATCGCGCATGCTGACGGCCCGATGCTCCAGCCTGAATGCGTGATTCCATTGGAGGCTGTAGTTGCTTCGCACTGAGCCAGCCGCGACCAAGAAAGCTGTTTCGAGCTACCTGCTTTGGTTTGGAGTTTGGGCGGCAATTACTCTTATCGGACTCATTTTAACCCCCCATCCAGACGGCCACGGAACACACCGCCAGCTCGGCCTGCCGCCCTGCGCGAGCGCATTCCTATTGAATCGCCCTTGTCCTGGCTGCGGCTTGACGACAAGCTGGACAGCACTGTTGCACGGCAAGATTACGACCTCGTTTCAAGCCCATCAGTTTGGCCCTTTTTTGTATTTGGCGTTTACCGCCTCTGCAATTGCGGCGTTTTGGGCATGGAATAAGCAACGGTACTTTGTGTATTCAAAAGCAGCAAATCGGGTTCTGTTAGGTTTTGTTGCCGTTTTTCTGGCTGTATGCGTTTACCGATTTCTTGATCCTCCTGTAAGTTATGCGAAGAATCCATTTGCTCCAGTTCGGGCGAGCACTATTGCGGGGTCGTGAACAGAGTTGGAGAACCGCCCGTGTGCCAAAACAGGATTCTTCCTCTAATCTCTCGCGATTCAATGAGGTCAAAGAGCCCCGAGGCTGCCTTCCCCGAATAAACTGGGTCAAGAACAATTCCTTCTCGCCGAGCAAATCTTTCGATTGCTTTCGTTCCAGCCTCGCTTGGAATTCCATAGGCTTCGCCGCAAAAGTCCATTCGCAGATCAATATCCGACCTTGTCATCTGCTTGTCTATTCCAGTTATCGCACCAACAAGCCCGCATAGTTCGGCAATGTCATGTGCCAATTCATCATCTGGATCAGGATCGGCAGAGATTCCGATCACTTTCGTTTTGGTGCCATGAAAACAGTAGGCTAACCCGGCATGTGTGCTGCCGCTGCTGCTGGGAGTTACCAAGAAGTCAAATTGCTCGCCAGTACCAATGACTTCTTCTCCAGCGAGATGAAATGAATACGCCCCAAGCTCGGACGATCCGCCGATTGCAATTAGAAAGGGGGTTTCGCCTTGCAAGGTGAGTTCTAATGCCACTTCGCCAGCATGTTTCGCAAGCTGTTCCCAATCTCCATCAGGGAAAAGACGCAATTCGACGCCAAACAATTCGTCCAGAATTCGATTGCCGCCACCCACATGCTTTGTTCCCGCAGGCTTGCCCGCAGCGGCATAATAGGGCATGTTCATAACGGCAGCCACGCATCGCAACCCAAACATTGAGCACGCCGCCCCTAATTGGCGAACAAAATTGGACTGAATCGCGCCTTGGCACACGATTGCGGTCGCCTTTGAATCCATCGCTTCAGCCAACAGGAATTCGATTTTCCTACCCTTGTTCCCACCATAGCCAAATCCCGTCAAGTCGTCTCGCTTGATCCATAGTTCGGCCATCAATTCGTTCGAAAGCCGTTCCAATCGGTGCATCGGAGTAGGTTTGCAGATTAGGGAAATATGGCGGGGTTTCACAAATGAAGTTTACTTTGCCCGGCTTCAAAGTTCTCTGACATGCCAAACTTCGTCTATAACCAAAATGGAAGAGCAAAGCGAACCGATTTCTGAATCCACGCCACGCAAGAGAGGGAGAGGCTGCCTCATTTTTGGGCTGGTTGTTCTTGTTGGACTGGGCTGGTGGCTCGGGCCGGTGATAAAGTCGGCATGGAAGGTCGGTCTATTTGAGAAGGTAGACAAGCGAACCTATGATGGCAACACGATGCAGAATTTCAAATCAATGCATCAAGCCATGATGCTCTACCACGAAAGCGAAGACGCTTTTCCTGATGGTTCCGGCTGGATGGGAGAGGTTGAGAATCGGATGAGAGCCTACGATATGGCCAAAGAGGAAAGTGCGAAAAAGCTAGTTTCGCCTGAGTATCGAGATCAGCCCGGGAAATTTGGTTATGCAATGAACGACCAGTGCGCTCGAAAGTACAAAGACGACATCCCAAATCCACAAACTACACCATTGCTGTTTGACAGTTCGGACTTGACTCGAAATGCTCACGGATTGCCTGAGAAACTGTTGCCAAATCCGCCGCGACAAGGACAAAACAGAGGCGTGTCTGTCGAAGGCCAGATGTTGAAGCTTTAAACCATGCGGATTGCCATACAAGCAGAAAACCTGGTTGGAGGTGCCAACTTTCGTCATGCTGGCGTTGGGCGGTACAGTTATTCCATCATTGACCACTTACTTCGTATTGGAGACGGGCATGAGTGGCACTTGATGGCAACGGACGCATTCGAAGTTCCTGCCGATTGGACCCAAAGAAAGAACTTTTACTTCAAAGTAATACCGGAGAAATATCGCTCTTGGAGGGCATTTCAGCGTACGCCATATTTACTTAGACATCGAATTGATCTGCTCTTTGTGCTCTCTGGACCAACCTGCAATCATTCCCATGTCAAGAAGGCTGTAACCGTTCATGACTTGTTTCCATTCGATCATCCGCAGGCTTTCGACGAGTCTGTTTTGGAATCGATGAAAGCTCTAGCGACCCAGCAAATATTGAAAAGCGATCTCATATTTTCTGTCAGTCAAAACACGAAGGATCGGTTATTGAAACGATTCCCGACCGTTAGTTCAGATTCAGTTATCGTCACTCCGAACGGACCAGGAAACGTAAGTGAGAGAGTCACCTATTCTTCAGTTTCTAAAGAAAGGTTGCAGGATCTGGGGATTCCTTTTGACCGCTACTTCTTCACTTTAGGGACGTTAGAGCCGCGAAAAAATCTGGGTCGTCTTATCGAAGCATTTAGCAAGCTTTGCGAAGAGTCAAAGGAAGACGACTTTGGACTTGTAATTGGTGGTGGAAAGGGTTGGAAGGAAAGTTCTACCTTTGATTCAGTCACAAAACTTGGACTCCAAAACAGGGTTGTTTTTCTAGGTTACGTACCGGATGAGAACCTATCCGACCTATTCGCTCGATCCGAAGCATTCATCTGCGCTTCGATTGACGAGGGATTTGGCATTCCGGTTCTAGAAGGAATGATGTACGGCACACCCGTTATGACTAGCAATCGAGGCGCGTTGCCCGAAGTCGGCGGCGATGCAGTCCTCTATTTTGATCCTGAAATTGTTGAAGAAATGGCGGCAATGATGGGTCAATTTGTGGAGAAAAAAATTGATCGCGAAGAAATGATCGAAGCCGGAGTTGAGCGGGCAAAGAATTTTAGTTGGGAAAAGACGGCTGAGATTACTCTAGCGGCGATTTTGAAACTCCTTGGGAGTGCGCGGGCTTGACCGCGCCATTTTCACAATTTCCGTTTCAGATTCGTGCATTCTCCTTTATCCTTGTTCCAATTTCCTATTAAGGGCGCGGTCAAGCCCGCGCACTCCCAAGAATCTCACGATATACTTCTTCAAGACGGTCCAAGTGCCTTTCCATCGAAGGAGGCGATGACCAGAAGCGCTCATATGTCGTTTCGCTCAATTGGCGAACGGTTTCGTCGTCCTTCAATTTGACCATTGCTTCAATCAATTGGTCAACATTGCCGCCGTTGTAAATAAAACCCGTTGCGCCATGTTCGACCGCCTCCCTTGAAGCGTTCGTATCCGCAACGATTACAGGAAGGCCATGAGCCTGAGCCTCGATAGTAGAGAGGGGCGAACACTCATACCAAATGCTTGGCATGACAAATGCCCTTGCCTTTGAGAGCCTAGCATGAACCCCGGCGGCATCGAGCCAGCCAGTGCATTCAGCATTAGGATTCGTACGAAGCACCTCCTCTCTTTCAGGGCCATCGCCGATAAAGAGCGCATTTACCCCAGCTTCGCGGGCCGCTCGCGCCACCTGAACAGGAGCCTTTTCGGCAACCATTCGGCCAATGAACACGAATTCGGAATTGGATTCAGCAGGTGCCCGAGGGGACTGCGACACATCCACCGGATTCTGAATCTGAAACTGCTTCGCATTGGTTGAAAGAAACGGCGAGATGATTTTTTGGCTGAATTCAGATACAAACGCCACATAGTCAACTCGCTCAGCGACTCTTGCACGGTGCTTTTGCATCATGGACACTGCAAGCATCGGAATCTTCGATTTCATCGAGCCATTTGTGCAATTTGTGCAAATGCAGGCACGGGACAATGGCTTTCGGTGGCAGATTTTGTTTTCTCGGTAGTGAAAGAAGTTGCGTTGCGGACAGGCAATTCCGTAGTCATGCATCGTGATGAGCGTGGGAACTCCGCTGCTAATTGCGGCATCTATGATCGAGCTAGACAGCATCCCGTAATAGCAATGCGAGTGGATAATCGTGTCGCTCTTGTCAATCCTTGAAATGTATTCAAGCAACACTTCACAAGAGGTTTGGTTCCACATTCGGGTTTTATGGAACTCTATTCCCGACAGGTTCCCCTGATCAGTGCAATGAACGGTGAGATTCTCGACTCCAACCATTGCTTCATCAATTGGGCCAATCGCTGCGATAACATGAACCTTGTGCCCTCGTTTAGCGAGACCGATGGCCGAGGTGATAGCGACCTTGTCTGCTCCGCCAATCACATTGGCTCCATCGCTGAGAATAATGATGTTCATGGATTGGCGCGGCTTAGGCGTCCCGCCCAAGAGCATAAATTGAGTTTACCGCCGTCCCCAAGCGACAATTGATGCCAAGCGTGAACTAACTGCGCCTGCCAACCCATAATGAAGACGTGCTTGTTGAGCCCGCACCAAAGCGAAGAATAGACTTCCTTGATTTCGTCCGAGGAATTGCGGCACTGTCCGTCGCGGTTGGCCATACGCTCGAGAAGTA
>JANNJE010000445.1:0-3308 GCA_031405735.1 Armatimonadota bacterium
GCGCGGATGGCCCTCCCCGGGCTCGAACCGGGACGGGGCGCTCGTTTGGTTCTTCGATTCCTTTGAGCAGTTCGTTAACCGTGTCGCAAAGCTGCTGGCTAGGCTGTTTTTTGGCGAGGGCTTCGAAATCTTGCCAGCGACGGTTTCGTATGCTTTGGCTCCATTCGAAGCGCATTTGACTATTTTAGCCGCGATGAGGCTTGGCGCATGAATTGCACATTTATTCGCCTGGTGCCTGGCTTAGATTGGCAACGCCGATCCTGCCGTCCTCATCCAAGGAGCACATCAATCACATCATCAGCGGAATACGAATCTGCCCCCGGCTTCAAATATCGAGACACGTTTATCAGATCATCTCCGGCAGTGATCAATGGTGGCTCGTGAACACCTTTGCGAACTTGCCCCAAGCCAATCGTAGCCGTAAGACCGTTGCAAATGCAATTCCTACCCACCGTCGCTTCCAAGTCGCCCCCTTTGCTAAGGTAATCCTCGATTGGTTCAGCCGGACACCGGTAGCCGATTCCACCATCAGGCTTTTGGTACAAAGTGCGTAGATAGCCAAGATCGCAAATCCGCTCTCTGTTTTCGTTCACAACCGGATCAGAAACCGAGCCAGGAAAATCCACCACTTTGAAAGGAAACCCGGTCGGCGAAGCGTTTGGATCGGTAAACACGTGAGCTTCTCCTTCCAGACATTTCCGAATGACTTCCGCCTTGATATCAGAACGGAGGCCTGACTCATTGCAAAAAGCGAATCCTGTGCCGACCTGAATCCCCTCCGCGCCAACTGCAAGAGCTTCCTCGAGCCGTTCATGAGTTCCGTAGGAGCCTGCAATCCAAAACGGGAGCCCCAATTCGCGAAACTTTTCAAATTCGGGCATGTCCCGTTCGCCATAAAGTGGTTCGCCTTGCTCGTTAAGTTGAAGTGCACCACGAGGCGGAGCATTGTGACCTCCAGCAGTAAAACCCTCGACGACAAAGCCATCGGCAGGCGGATCGCACTTTCTCGCCAGAATTTGAGCCAACGACGCCGACGAAACAATGGCGAAAAACTTGGGTCGCTTCAATTTCTGGCCCCAGAACACAGACGGATCAAAGCGCGTTGCGACCGGGTCGCCGCCCGCAACATCAACCTTGATTTCGGCGGGTTCACCAGCCGCAAATTTGTCCAGGATTCCCGGAATCGCCCTCGGAATTCCTGCGCCCATCAGCACGACATCCACGTCTGCAAGCATCGCGCCGTAAAGTGAGGGCAAAGTGCCAAGCTGGATTTTCTCGAGCAAATTTATCCCGACAATGCCATTGTGTCCATGCTTCGCAAGCCAAGTTTCGACAAAATTCGCAATGATAGTCAATTCAAGAAACGCCCTTCCAGGATTGATAGTCGGTACGGGTTTCGACTTGAATGGCGAGTCTGGAGCCTTGCCGCCCGGTATAAAATAGCGCTCCCAAACCCGCGTTGCCATCGCTTTAACGGGGAAATGGGCAAGAGCTTCGGCCATGTGACCGCCGATGTCGCCTAACTGAAGCCTTCGCGCAAAAACCGTATCAAGAGCCGTGCCGCTAATCACCCCCAATTGACCTCTCAAAGAGACCGCTCGCGCTAAGGGCCATGAGGAGACTGCGACTCCCATGCCGCCTTGAATGATTTGGGGGTAAGTCATGTTTTTCTTGCTGTCTAAGCTGTAAAGGTACGCTGAAGGAGGGTTTCAAAGCAAGAGTTTTCTCCGACTATGTGCCCTTTTGTGAGTATGTCGCTCGAAGAGTGTTTTCTCCTATGACCGCCGTCATAGTGCACGAGAATACTTTCGGCGAGAATGTAATTGGAGTCCATCCGATATGTCAACTGCAAACAACAAACACACGATTGAAATCTGGCAACCCAACGAACCTGAGTTCTGGGAATCTACAGCAAGACCTATCGCTTGGAGGACTCTATGGGTCACCACATTCTGCCTACTGCTGAGCTTTGCGACGTGGTTCATGGTAAGCGCAATCGTTGTCAAACTCACCGGAATCGGGTTCAAATTTGACAAATCCCAACTCTTTTGGCTCAACGCAATGCCTGGCTTGGCGGCTGGCACTTTGCGAATGGTTCACACCTTCTTAATCCCGATTTACGGCACTCGGAAGGTCGTCGCGATCTCCACGCTATTGCTTGCGATTCCGGCGGTTGGTTGGGGGATGGCGGTCTCGAACCCAGAAACCAGCTACACCACATTTATGATTCTGGCATTCCTAGCGGGCTTGGGTGGCGGAAACTTTAGCTCCTTTATGCCAAGCACTTCGCTCTTCTTCCCAAAGAAACTGCAAGGGACGGCGCTCGGAATTCAGGCTGGAATCGGCAATTTCGGCGTCTCTGTTGCCCAGTTTATGATTCCTGTTGTGATCGGAATGTCAATGGTGGGATCAAGTCAGCACTTTGTTGACAAAAAGGGCGACAAGATTGTCAAAGAAGCCGATATTTACCTTCAAAACGCAGCATTCATTTGGGTGCCTTTTGTGGTTTTGGGCGCATTAGGGGCTTGGTTCTGGCTCAAGAGCGTTCCAGTTCAAGCCAATTTCAAAGAGCAACTTGACATTTTCAAGGAAAAGCACACATGGCTGATGACGAGCCTTTACATCGCCACCTTCGGTTCGTTCAGCGGCTTTGCAGCTGTTTTTCCGCTCTTGATCAAGGAAACCTATGGCAAGTTTCCAGATGGCCCTGACCCGCTGAAATTTGCATTTCTTGGACCGCTTGTAGGGGCATTGGTTCGTGTTCTCGCAGGGCCATTTGCCGACAAATTCGGCGGCGCAAGAGTAACAACAGTGAGTTTGATCGGCATGTTCGGATTTGCGATAGCTGTGACCCAATTTACTCATCCCACAGATCTTTCGACCTGGGGCGGATTCCTATGGTGCATGTTAGGGCTCTTCTTCTTTAGCGGAATCGGAAACGCGAGCACCTTCAAGCAGATGCCAATGATCTTCCCGCCTCGGCAAGCCGGAGCCCGAGCACCAGGGCGAGCGCGACCTGAAGCGTGGGACGAGACCGGAACGTCACGCGCGGTTCACGAGTCGTGATGGTTGCAGATTGCCGATCGCCGATGGCAAAATGCAGATTGCAGGTCGACGCGATACGACAAAACGGGCTGGTGTTCCCATGCTGCAATCTGCATTCCGCCATCTGCAATCTGCAATCACATGAGCCGCATCACCGTAGCCGCTGAAGAATGCACCGCCCTCGGTGCCACACACCTGACCCTCGAAGCCTATTCGAACCGCGACGTCAGCATCGGCGGCCTGACCGTCACGCGGGTACTCCC
>JANNJE010000446.1:0-1500 GCA_031405735.1 Armatimonadota bacterium
GGATGCAATTCGTGGAGTGCTATTAGTCAGAGAGAAGAATGGAGACCCATACGTAGCTTCGAGGCACTCAATAATGGTAGGCGAGATCGCTGTCTAAATGGGCAAGCTGCCAATCGTTTCTGGTCGCGAAGCAGTTCGAGCGTTTGAACAATTAGGTTGGAGTGTTGATCACCAAACTGGATGTCACATGATCTTGTATCGCTCGAGCTGGCCAACGCTTTCGATACCAAATCACGAAGAACTGGCTCCTGGACTACTGCGTGGACTAATTCGCAAAGCTGAGATCTCAGTTGATCAGTTCTTAGTTTTGCTGAAACAATAGAGTTCACAATTTATCGAACTCTTGGAAACTATTTGTTCAGAATCTTTATGTCCGGGTCTCCCTCGAATCGGTTCTGCAGACATTTAGGTTCAAATGGTATAGTTCAGAGCTAAGTTGGCGCCGTGCCCAAGTGGTTAAGGGAAGGGTCTGCAAAACCCTCATTCAGCAGTTCGAATCTGCTCGGCGCCTCCAGGAATTTTGGGATGAGGGGAGAGGGGAGAACTGACAAGTTAGGCCCGCACACATAGTCGGCAAGTTGTCGGCATATGGTCGGCACGTGGTTGGCAAGTTGTAAACCACCGGCAAGCAAATTGGAAGCAGCCTGCAAACTACTTACCAACTACATGCAAGCTACCGGCAAACTACTTGCCAGCCACCAACCCGCCCTACCCGCCGTCGCCGTGGAGTTCTACTTTTCCGATAGCCTTGAAGGCGTCGGGCTTTTGCCCGAGCCAGCGAACTTTCCCAGATTCGAGATTGTAGACCCCGCCAAAAATGGCAAGGTGTCCTTCAGCCACTTTTTCGCGCACTTCCTTTGACCTTTGCAAAATGTCTTGGATGGCTTGAGCTACATTTTCTTCCACAGCTGCTTCAATCAACTCCGCTTCCGTGCCGTGTCCGTGATGGGATTTGGCTCTCTCAACTGCCGGGATGATGTTGTCAACTAGCCACCGAATGTTCTGAGAAACTTGGGCGTTTTGCACTACCGCTTTGACTGCACCGCATTGAGAATGCCCGAGAACAATGAGCAACGGAGTCTTCAGATGCCCAACGCCATATTCAATCGTTCCGATTTCGTCAGTATCAGCCACGTTGCCTGCTACTCGAATCGTAAACAAATCTCCAATTCCCTGGTCAAATATGAATTCGGGAGCCACTCGCGAATCAGCACAGGCTAAAACAGTTGCAAACGGAGTTTGTCCCTTTGCTGTTTGCGCTCTGCGGGTCGGCCCAACTCTTGGAAAGGAGTTCTTGCCTTCTATGAACCGAGTGTTCCCTTTTTGAAGGTCCGCCATCAATCCGCTTGAATTGATCGCAAAATAATCGCCCGATTTGGCGACAGCAAATCCTGCGATAAGCGCCAAGGCAGGAATCGTTAGCTTGGTTTGAAGTGCTGAAAATCTCATGAGTTCTTTCTCCTTTCGAAACAGGTCTGGAACGTGCTACTTCAATAATTG
>JANNJE010000447.1:0-2328 GCA_031405735.1 Armatimonadota bacterium
TAATCAGTTGCAAGAAGGTGCCGTCTGCGAATTCAAGATCGGCAGAACTTCCTGTCATAGAAGTGCCAACGAACATATCCGCTGTCAGCATCGTAAGCTGAGTCTGAGATGTAACTGTCGTTGACAAAACTGCCGTGTGGGCATTTACTCGGCCAAAGATCGTA
Source organism: Armatimonadota bacterium (assembly GCA_031405735.1). Classification (GTDB taxonomy): domain Bacteria; phylum Armatimonadota; class Fimbriimonadia; order Fimbriimonadales; family Fimbriimonadaceae; genus JANNJE01. Next base: position 165 of record JANNJE010000447.1, read on the forward strand.
TAGTTTCCTGGTACAGGATCGCACGAGTCAGTAATCGCGTCAAACACATCTTGCGAAGTCATGCTGGGTCCGCCACGCGACCAAACAAGTCCGGCAAGGCCTGCAACGACTGGGCTTGACATGGAAGTTCCATCCCATGACTCATAGCCGCTTCCCATGACTGTGCTGAGAATCTGTGAGCCAGGAGCCGTTACGTGCACCCAGTTTCCGTATGCGGAAAATCCAGATCGAGAATCATCGGGATCGCTTGAGGCAATCGCCATACAGCCGACATAAGCGGCCGGATAAAGCTTCTGAGTCGTTCCGTGGTTTCCAGCCGATGCACAAACGAATACTTCGCCGTTTCGTGCATAAGTAATTGCGTCTTGTTCGATCTGACCTGCACCGCCACCGCCAAATGACATGTTGATTACGTGGGCTCCGTTATCCGTTGCCCAAACAATTCCTTCGATCCAATCCGCGGTTGCAATTCCATTGCCACCCACGCGTAAGGGCATAATCTTGCAGTTATAGCCGACACCAGCAATACCAAGTGAATTGTTTGTAGCTGCACCCGAGATGCCAGCAACGTGCGTGCCATGGCCGACACCAGCCGTATCTGTGGGGTCGTTGTCATCATCTACAGTATCCCGACCCGGCAAGAATTTTCCAAACATATCTGGATGATCCATCTGAAAACCGCTATCGAGGATAGCAATTTTGACTGTCGGATCGCCTGTTGTTATGTCCCAAGCCTCTGGCAAGTCAATTCGATCTACAACCCATTGCTGGCCAATCATTGAGTCATTTGGCAACGCCATCCAGTGCCGCAAAAGGTTTTTCTCAACCTTTGCAACAAATGGAAGTTTAGATAGTGAAGACGTTGCCTGGATAATTGTGCGGCCCGTCGTTGAAAACCGTACACGTACCCACCCGATTTGCGGGTACCGCTCCATTTCAGACATACCGACAGCAGCGAGCGCAATGACCGTTGAATTGGTATTTGGCTTCAGTTTGAACAAAAGCTCTCCGTCTCGCCATTGAGTTACCGCACTGGCAAATACGGAAATTCCTGCCAAAACAAGGATGATAATTAATTTTCTTGCATTCATAGCAATTTCTCCTGATAAGAACTCAGATAATTATAGTACACGAACTTTGGACAAAAAGTCGCATTTTGGTTCGCCATTCTTGCAAATTGCTGGGAACAGAAGAGCCCAACCCTATAGGGAGGACTGTTGAAAAATGCTGATATCTGTATCTTGCATCCCTCCGGGATGCGTGATAGCGACGATCCTTTAGCCTGGGGCCTCTCAAGTTCGACCCCAGGCTAAATTCTTTGACTCCTCCGGAGTCATTTCTCGACAGTCCCTTATCGGCCTGCGCTTTTTCGCATGTACGTAGCTTAGTTTGGCAATGCTTCGAAGCTTGCTTCAAGCTGAGCAAAGTCCACCGAGTACAGCCACAGAGTCGTTCCTCCAGGGCGGTTCACTGGAATGTGTCCGCGAAGGCGAATCGAGACAACTCCGTTTGCATCCACATAACGGTTCATGTTCGGCACTGTTACGATTGCATCAGTTTCCGTTAAGCGTGTCGGGAAAGCTTTCTTGAAATCCCAACGGTTGAACTGGTAGTTCCATAGCCATACCATGCTTGTTGACACAATTGACGATTTCGTTCGGAACTTGAAGTTGAAGTCGAACAGTTCATTCAACGGACGATCTAGCTGGGCAGTCATTTCAATGCCGCCCTGCGAACCTGCACGGCCTTGAGTAGCCGTAATCAGTTGCAAGAAGGTGCCGTCTGCGAATTCAAGATCGGCAGAACTTCCTGTCATAGAAGTGCCAACGAACATATCCGCTGTCAGCATCGTAAGCTGAGTCTGTGCGGTGATTGTCACACTTTGAACAGCTTCTTCGGCGTTAATTCTGCCAAAGATTACATAGTTGCCTGGAACAGGATCACAAGTGCTAATAATTGTGTCGTAAACGTCTTGGCTTGTTACAGAAGGACCGCCACGAGCCCAAAGTAGTCCAGCTACGCCAGCGGTAACAGGGCACGACATGGACGTTCCAGAATAATTGGCATATCCACCGCCTAGCACGGTACTTAGAACATTGTTTCCAGGCGCAGCAACATGAACCCAAGTTCCGTATGTTGAAAAGCCAGACCTACTGTCGTCAGG
>JANNJE010000448.1:0-5552 GCA_031405735.1 Armatimonadota bacterium
GCCAACCACTTGCAAACCACATGCCATGTAAACTATCCACATGACCGAAGCTACCGTCGCCCGAACTCCTCTTTATGAAAACCACGTCGCCCTAGGGGGCCGAATGGTGCCGTTTGCAGGTTATGAACTACCTGTTCAATATAGTTCTGTTATCGCCGAATCGAAAGTAGTTCGTGAATCAGCGGGGATGTTTGACGTCAGTCACATGGCGAGGCTCTGGCTCCGCGGCGAGAGAGTTGTCGAATTTCTGGAGTGGGTTACCGCGAACGACATCGGCAAACTAGAGGATGGCCAGGGCCAGTATTCGCTATTGCCCAATTTTCAAGGCGGATGCGTTGACGACATAATCGTCTATAGGGTCATCGAGACCTCTTTCCGAATGGTCATAAATGCTTCTAATCATGCAAAGGATGTTGCTTGGCTGCACGAGCAGAATATTTTCGGAGTCGAAATCGAGGATGAAACCCACGAGACAGCAATGATCGCAGTTCAGGGTCCCGAGGCCGCCGAGAAATTGGGGAAGATTTGCGACCAGCCCGACGCACTAAAAGTAGCAACGATGTTCCAATTGAATACAGTTACTATTGCTGGAATCTCTTGCTTCGCTCCATGCAGCGGGTACACCGGAGAGCACGGATTTGAACTCATTTGCGCTGCTTCCGATGCGCCCGAACTTTGGGAAGTCCTTGTTGCGATTGGTGTGGCGCCGTGCGGATTAGCTTCGCGAGATGCGCTCCGCGTTGAGGCGGGATTGCCGCTATATGGGCACGAACTGAATGACGAGCTTTCGCCTATCGCCGCAGGTCTTGGATGGGTAATCAAAAAGGAAAAAGAGTTCATTGGCTCTGAGATTATTCAGGCGGCGCGTGCAAACGGTACTCCGACAAAGTTGCAAGGCATCCGATTGGAAAGCAAACGAGTTGCCCAGCCCGGAATGAAAGTTTTTGTGGAGGGCAAGGAAGTTGGCGAAGTAAGTAGCGGAGTGTATTCTCCTGCGCTTGATTGCGGGATCGCTTTCGCCTTTTTGAAGCCAGATGTCGTGGTCGGAGCGCGTTGCGAAGTGGATATTCGGGGAAAAATGGAACTTGGCACTGTTGTTAAGAAGAGGTTTTTGAAGGATTGAAACTAGCCCCTTCCTTCCTTTTCCAAAAATTGGAATCAAGTCAAAAAGGGAGGAAGGGGTTGGGGATGGAGGGTGCCTTTGACTATGATGAAAGCTGTTTTCAAAGATCAAGCCGAGACAAACTTCCAGAGCTTTCCGAACCTCCCACCCTAAATCCCTCCCTCCTTTTCTCTCGTTCATCGAAAAAAGAGGGAGGGACTCCGGAGCCGTTTCCATTCTTCTCCAAAAGTTGGAATCACGTCGAAAAAGGAGGCAGCTGTTGAGGATGCAGGGTTCCAAAAAACTACGATTTCTTTAGGGTTTCCTTCGCTTTATCAATGCCAATGCCCCCATCGCAAGAATCGCCATCGAAGCCGGTTCAGGAACCGCAGTAACGATCTTGTTCTTGCTCATCAGAAAGCTAGACCTTGAGTTCATGGAAACATCCCATTGCATCGCAAAACTTGCGTCTCCGGGACCAAACGGAGAACCCGAATCGCTCAAAGTTGTTGCAACTCCATCTTCCAGAGCATCGAAAATACTTGGAACTGCGCCAATTTGCCAATGATTGGGCGCTGGAACAGCCCCAACAGTCACTGACGAAATCGTGTCTGATTGTCGAATTGAGGAAGGGTCTAATCGAACAGCCGAATCACCGCCGAATGTACCGTCCATGTCGAAATCATCATACTCAAACAAGTGAAGATCGAGAACCCCATTTGTTAGATTAGTGACCCGCATGATCTCGCTGACATCGGCAGTCCCGCTTCCAGTAACACCACCGACTAAAGTGAAAGTCAAGTCGAATCGCACCAATGCGTGATTGTAAGTAATCGTTGCAGTGTTGGCGGTCAAGCCACTGACACTTAGCACGGCCCCATCGTCAATTGTGTGTTCAGCAGTATTTCCGATTCTAAACCAATACCATTGCTGAAACAGTTGATTGACGCCGTCAACCTCCCAAGAATTCATGCCTCTAAGGAAGCTAAGCGGGTTTGTTGTCGGGTCAATGGTTGCCGTCGTGTTTCCATTGGATAAATTTATTTGCGACGATGCTGAACTGATCAGCAACAGGCTAGTGAATGCAAAAATTGTTCTTTTCATATTGTTGTCCTTAAATCGTTTTTGGTTGTTGGTTGTCGGCTGTCGGTATTCGTTATTCGATATTCGTATTTCGCTCGCCACATTCCGCACTAATCCACAATCCAAAATCGAAAATCTAAAATCGAAAATCGAAAATCAAAAATCAAAAATCCCCCTAAACCCGTCTCCTTAGCTCGTAAACGATTCCGCGGTCAAGGCAAACCAAGAAGACACGGCCTCCTGGCGAAGTTGCAATGTCGGTTACGACACCAAAACTTGATCCCATGATCAGCGATTCGCTTTCTATTGGATCGAATTTAGCGATGTTGTCAGCAACAAGGTCGTTCAAGCGAGAATCCGAGAATGAGAACGCATCTCTTGTTGGATTCATTTCAAACTTCATCAGGTAGCCGTTAAGGAGTGTCGTTCTAGAAGCTCCCATGATCATGTCGCCCTGATATTCCGGTCCCAAACTTGAAGTATCAACGAATGCGATCCCGCCGGGTGCAACGGCATATTTCCATGAAAACTTTGGCTCAGCGTAGTGAGAACCCTTGAAGTGAACCATCCGCTTGTAGGCAAGTACAGGGCTCGTTTGAATCATTGTCGGCGGCCAACGAATCTGTTGCAAACCTCCGGTGTTCAAGTTGATCTCGATATCGCGGAACTGAGCCACCCGGCTGATCGGTCCCATCGTTTGCACCCATCCGCCGTTATGTCCAGCACGAACGAGGTTCATTTCGTCAAATGTATCATCTCCATGCTCCTGGAGCCATAGGTGCCCCGTAGCTATATCGAACATCAAGCCGAACCCATTTCGAATTCCATAGCCAAACACCTTGTTCATGTTTGGATAGGGCGTTCTGTTGAAAAACGGGTTGTCGACAGGCGAAGTTCCATCTTTGTTAATGCGATACATAACGCCCGTAGTGTGGGCTTGATCTGGCTGCGGCCCTCCAAATGGATCGTCGGGAACTGGGCCCTGCAGATTGTTCTGTGTGTATCCTCTGCGCCCAGTATCGCCCTGAAGCACAAAAAGCTTCCCATCAGGGCCGAACCTTATCGATCCGCCATTGTGGTTTCCTCGCACCGGCTGGCCCGCATCAGCTTGAAAACTCCTTAGTTGCAACAAGTTGTGGCTAAACGTAAGAGTGACGCCGTTCCAATCAAACGCATCCACTCGATTTGCTAAGAGACCTACATTGCTTGCGTTGAGCGTGTCCGCACCTGTACTGTCTTGGCTCCAATAAAGATAGACCTTCGGAGTCTTGGAAAAATTCGGATCGAGTGCGATGCCAAGCAAGCCCCTTTCGGATGCTGAATTGACCGCTAAATCAAGAACCACCCCAATCAGCGCTCCATTGACAAAATACTTGACTTGTCCAGACGCCTTTTCGCACAGGAACATCTGACTTGCATCCAAAAATGCAAACGTAACAGGTTGATTCAATCCCGAAATGAACGGAACTGCTTCTAAATTTGGGTCGTTGAGCACAGGTTGTGCCTTAGCATTTGCATTTAGTAGCAGCACAAGCCCTGATGAAACTAAGCAAACAAAACTGCGAAATCTCGCAAATTCAAACATCTTGGATTCCTCCACGAGGCCGACAATTCAGCCTACTCATACTCAGTCGCCGTAGTGCGGGTGTTTGGGTGGGACGGAATCTTCAATCATAAACTGGATGGGTCTCTGGGGTAACTTACGTTAGCCATGCCCATGACACCCATTCGAACTCATTCAACAAGCATTTCACTTCGAATCAATTCCTTTTTTGGTTTGCTCCTGATTGCCTCCATGGTTTATTGCCAGGCACCTGAAAAACAGGGCCATTCTGATCACGGATCAGCTTTCGATTCAGGCATGAGGACGAAGCCATGGGAAATGGCGGGAATTGGCACCGCTCCATTTCCAATCACATCAAAACATTCTGAAGTTCAGAAGTGGTTCAACCAAGGCAATGTGCTGCTCCATTCGTTCTGGTTTGAAGAAGCTGAGAGGTCGTTCCGATGGTGCCTCAAACTTGATCCTGATTGCGCGATGGCATATTGGGGCCTAGCTAGGAGCGGTTTGAATTGGTTCAGCATGGCTGCTCCAAACTTTGACGACAAAATGTTCGACCGCTATAAGGTCTTCTTGAAGGAAGCAGTAAAGAGGAAATCACAAGTTCCTGAACGAGAGCGAATGTACATTGAAGCCTGGGAGAAGGCTGTTGATCAGTCAATGCCCGATCGGGTCAAACTGCTCGTTGTTGACCTTCAAGCTATCGTGATTAAGTACCCTGACGACCTTGAGGCAAAAGCCCTCCTCGCCCTTTTTGACATTGGCAACGGTAGCGCGTTTGCGAATGAACTTGTGGTTCAACAAGTATTGGCAAAGAATCCAAAGCACCCAGGTGCACATCACGCGAGCATTCATAACTGGGATGGACTTTCTTCTGAACAAGCTATCCGAAGTTGTGAATTGTATGGCAAGTCAGCGCCAGGAATCGGCCATGCGCTCCACATGCCGGGGCACATCTACAGCAAAATTGGAATGTGGCACGAAGCCGCTATCGCAATGGATTCAGCCACGCGAATCGAACTCCGGTACATGAATGACAGGCTGGCATTGCCGTTTGAAACTTGGAACTACCCTCACAACCGAAACTACCTGTGCTACATCCAAGAGCAATTAGGGATGGCTGATGCCTCGATGCAAGGTGCGATGGACATGCTAGCAGCTCCCAGGGATCCAGAATACAACCCCGATTTGACCGGGAACATCGTCGCCCAAGGAAACGAGGCGCACATTCGCGCACTTATCAAATTTGAAAAATGGAACGAAATATTGACACCGGGGACGATCAGTTGGAATGCAGCAGACGAATTTGGAAAGTTCGGACAGGCATTCGTCGAAGCGCTTGCATACAACGGGCTTGGAAAGACTCGCGAGGCGAAGGAGAAGCTGACAGACCTCAAAGCTTTTGGCAAGAAAATGAATCCAGAAGCCAAAAACCTTGAAGATCCTTCTTTGCCGACAACCTTTTTTATTCAAGTTGCAGAGGGATTGATTGCGCTTTCAGAAGGGAAGTTCTTGGAAGGGCAGCGGGCTTTGCTAAACGCTGCGGATATCGAGCAGAAGCAGCGCGATAAGTATCAGTTTCAGAACGATCCTCCATCGCAGCCATGGCCGGTGATGCGCTTGCTCGGCGACCACTACCGAAAGCAAGGGGATCACAAATTGGCGATCGAGTGCTATGAGCGGGCGGTGAAGAATGAGCCAAACGACGGATTTGCGCTTTCTGGCCTAGCTCAATCGCACTTTGCGCTAAAGAACACTGAGCGCGCTACTCATTACGCTGGCCGATTGGCTTATGTTTGGTCGCAG
>JANNJE010000449.1:0-1130 GCA_031405735.1 Armatimonadota bacterium
GGGGGTGGAGTTCCGGTTCCCACCAGCTTCAAATGCATGAATGGGTGCCCTCTCCGCTGCAACTAGTGCCTCCACAAATGCTTCGTATTCCTCTTTGTTGAAAGGGCAGTTGATGTAGTCGTCGCCATCCCCTTTGTCATATCGTGATTGGTGAAAGGCTACTGAGAAATCAACTGTGGAAGCGTCTACTGTCGGGCTTACGGCATCGTAGAAATAAAGGTGCCCTCTTCCAGTCTTAATGGCAATCCAGTCGGAAAGTTCGGGCGTAGTTAGTGGGCCTGTAGCGAGGATCAGATGTGAAGTGGTTGATTGGGGTGAATTGGGTGAGGCAAATGAATCCGCCATTTCCGCCGTGAATACCTCGTCAACCACTTCAATCAGCGAGTGTTCACGAATCTTTCGCGTTATCGCCTCGCCAAACTTGTCTCGATCCACTCCCAATGCCTGCCCGGCTGGAACTTCGTGCTCAAACGCAGTTTCAAGGACAATCGAACCCAAAGCCATCATTTCCGCCTTCAATTGTCCAGCTGGAGATACGGGAGATTTGCTCTTGAGAGAATTCGAACAGACTAATTCTGCAAAATGCCCGGTGGTATGGGCAGGCGTCGTTTCTTTCGGGCGCATCTCGTATAGCCGAACTCGGATTCCTCGCTGAGCAAGTGCCCAAGCCGCCTCTACTCCGGCAAACCCGGCGCCGACAATGGTGACAATTGGAGATTCCACTACGTCGCGCCTTGCAGATTACGGACTATCGCATCACCCATTTCAGACGTGTTGCACAGCTTTGTTTCAGCAGTAAAAATGTCGGCGGTTCGGAATCCTTGATCTAGAGTTTTTGAAACTGCGCCTTCGATTCGCGTTGCGATTTCGGATTCGCCAAAAGTGTATTGAAACATCATTGCCACACTCAGTATTGTGGCAATCGGGTTCGCCTTGTTCTGTCCGGCAATGTCGGGCGCCGAGCCGTGAATGGGTTCATAGAGTCCAAAAAGACGGCCATCTTTCGGGTCGCTGAGGGAAGCTGATGGTAACAGGCCGAGAGAGCCTGTAATCATCGCGGACTCATCGCTGAGGATGTCGCCGAACATATTCTCAGTAAGGATGACGTCGAATTGTTGCGGGTCGCGCAC
>JANNJE010000450.1:0-8435 GCA_031405735.1 Armatimonadota bacterium
GAGTCGTAAGAATCCTGAGTTGCATCAGGACGTGAACTCGGAAGCCCAATATCGGACTGCATCCCTGCAATTTAGCTTCAAATTACAAAGTCAGTCCAAACCATACAAACCATACAACCCATACCGTCTCGAAATGGGTACAACCATTCCCATCAATGGGTCAATATCTCCCCTGTTTCAAAGCATACGATGTACGTGGCAAAGTTCCCAGTGAACTCAATCCCGAACTTGCCTACAAGATAGGGCGTGCCTTTGCCGACGAAACGGGCGCGAAGACGGTTTGTGTTGGCTACGACATTCGTCTTTCAGGACCGGAACTTTATGATTCGCTAGCAAGAGGACTAAATGATTCGGGTGTTGATGTCATCCACCTTGGCATGATCGGCACAGAAATGGTCTATTTCGCCACGGCATTTTATGGCTACGACGGCGGAATTATGCTGACAGCAAGCCATAATCCCGCCGAATACAATGGAATGAAAATGGTGCGGACTGAAAGCCGCCCGATCAGCGGCGATACAGGTCTTTACAGCATCGAAAAACGAGCATTTGAAGGGAAATGGGAGAGGTCAGGCGAAGGTTCGATCACTGAAAAAGGCGTGTATCGCGATTTTGTAGCTCATCTCTTGAATCAAGTTGACGTGTCAAAGCTCAAACCTCTGCAAATTCTGGCGAACCCGGGGAATGGGGCGGCTGGCGTTGCAATGGAGGCTTTGGCAGCTTATTTGCCATTCAAATTAGATCGTATGAATTTTGCCCCGGATGGCACATTTCCTCATGGAGTCCCAAATCCGATTTTGGAAGAGTCCCGCGCTGAAATGGAAGCGAAGATGAAGTCGAATCCGGGTGGTTATGATTTTGGAGTTGCTTGGGATGGTGACTACGACCGATGCTTCTTTTTGGACGAGAATGGGAACTTCATAGAAGGCTATTACATAGTTGGCATGCTCTCGCAAGCCCTACTAAGTGCTAATCCGGATCAAACCATCATTTACGATCCAAGGCTAATTTGGAACACATTGGATATCGTGAAAAAATACGGAGGACGAGCGGTTATTTGCAAGTCAGGACACGCTTTCATCAAAGAAAAGATGCGTGCCGAAGACGCTGCGTATGGCGGTGAAATGAGCGCGCACCATTATTTCAAAGGGCATTGGTACTGCGACTCGGGCATGATTCCGCTGCTTTTGGTGGCACAGCTCGTGTCAGTTTCAGGAAAATCGCTTGGCGAATTGGTAAGCGAAATGACCGCGAACTACCCCTGCAGTGGCGAGGTGAATTCCACGGTTGCAGATGTGCCTACTGTGCTTGCGAGAGTTGAAGCAGCCTATGCTGATGGCCAAATTGACAAGCTTGACGGGATCTCTATTGAATTTGACAATTGGCGGTTCAATTTGAGAGGTTCGAATACAGAACCGGTAATTCGTTTGAACGTAGAGACTCGTGGAGATGCGGCATTAATGCGAGAGAAAACCGAAGAGTTGTTGGAGTTGATTCGGGAGTATTAGTGCGCGTCGGCACGTGGTTGGCAGGTGGTTTGCATGTGGTCTGCAGGTTGGGGGCAAACCGTGATACTACAACCTGTCAGCCAGTTGCCGAATACTTGCAAACAACTTGCCAACAACTTGCTATCCACCTGCCCTCAACCTGCTGTCAACTCCACCCATAAGATAAACTTGCAGAAGTGGCTCCGTAGCTCAGTGGATAGAGCGCCTCCGTCCTAAGGAGGGCGTCGGGGGTTCGATTCCCTCCGGGGCCGCCAACTCAGATGCAACCCAAACTTCATTAGCATGAAAGTACAAGAACTTGTCGACGAGTGTATTGCCAGCCAACCTGAACCCAAACGCAGTGAAATGGAAGAGTTGCATCGCACCATTCTGCAAGCTATGCCAGCCTGCAAAATATGGTTCTTGGACGGCAAAGACAGTGAAGGTAAAACTGTATCTAATCCCAATATAGGATATGGACTCCGCACCATAAAATATGCAGATGGAAAATCCAGAGAGTTTTATCAAATTGGTATGAGCGCAAACACTACCGGAATCTCTGTCTATATCCTTGGTATCGAGGATAAGAAAAATTTAGCGCAGACTTTTGGAAAACAACTCGGCAAAGCAAGCGTGAGCGGATATTGCGTTAAGTTCAAGTCATTGAAAGATATAAATATGGATGTGCTTGAATCCGCAATTCGATTTGGGGTTGAGTCCTCAGGTCAAAAAGGTTAGTTGACAAAAGACTCTAGCTATTGAATCGAAGCGTCCTAAGTCGCGCCACTGGCTTTCGATTCCTACCAGGGCCGCAGAGATGTCTGTCCACTCTGGGTTTCGCTCATGCACTTATGGGTTAGCGAACGGTCTGCCACTTGAATCGCAGCGCCAAGAGTTAGTTCTTTTGCAAAAGCAGGGCAGTCTGAAATATCCCGTAAGCTTCTTCCGTGACGGATTTGACTTCAAACATACTTTTCAATGATTCGCAAAGCCAATCTCGGTTGTAAAAGACTTGGGAACCAATGGACCTTCCCACAGTGAACATGGTGAACTGCCGCTTCACATATTCTTGGTAATTCGGGTCCGCTTTCAAAAACTTTCCCGTGCGGGAATCGGGCAATTTGTTCTCGAACATATCAATTGTATGCTCATCATGAATCGTGGCATATAGCATGCCCCCCGGCTTAAGGACGCGCCTTAGCTCCAAAAACCAACTGTCGGCCAAGTCATCCACATGAGTAAATATCGAGCCTGCATAAATGAGATCAAAAGTTCGATCTTCAAAAGGTATGTGAGGTTGAGTGGTTGTTGTTGCGAAATGGAATGGTGGACTCAGGTGCTTCTTGCACCAGGTAATGTCGCCCGAATTGATATCAACGCCCCAAATCGTCGCTTTCTTTGCACTGTCTTCGAACCACCGAAGAATTCTTGCAGTCGAACACCCAAAATCGAGAATCGTTTGGCCCGATTCGATCTTGAATCCGGAATCGGCCAGAATCTTGATCATCGCCTCATAATCGCGCTTTCCACTCGAAAGATATGTCTCCAGTCCTCCCGGAGAGTGCCTGAAATTTTGCTCTAAGAGGGGCGCGGGTAATCCCGGTTCGGCCATCTGCGAGTCGCTATTATCAGCTTTTTCGATGATAAACGCTCTTTCGCCTTGGCTGTACGGCACGAACTTGCCAGTTAGCGAAGGATCGTCGGCGATTTCCATTCGAACATCGCGTAGCACTTTTCGATAAACGGGCCGAATCAACTTCTTTAGGAACGAACGAGACATAAGAACCTGTCCTTCTGCTGGACGGAATTCTACCCATGTGATGCACATTCGTCCCCACCAGAATCCGTGGCTCCGAATTCCCTCAGTGCTGCCAAGCTCAATTGATTGAAGTTGAAGGAGATCGTCAGGCTTATGTCGAATCTAGGAATATGCTCCTCGCACTAGTTCTCATGTTTCAAGCATCCACGACGGAGGCAACTCTCTTGCGAGAATACGCTTCGTTCGATCACCTATTGGTTTCACCAACAAACTACGTAATGAAGCAGGATTCGAGCTATGACCGCGCCTCAAAGACAGCAGGAAATGACGCATGGTTCGCGAATGGCGATGCTGGCCAGTACATCCGGGTCGAGACAGTTCAAGGGCGCACCGAGCGCGTTTTAATGGACTCAAAAGGGCCGGGAGCGGTAATGAGCATCTGGTCTGCGAATCCGGCGGGCACGATACGGTTCTATTTTGATGGATCCGAAACGCCGCAGATGTCGTTCCCGACAGGAGACCTGCTGAGCGGCAAGATTCCTTCGTTTCCGGATCCATTCTCATATATATCCGCACGCGGTTGGAACCTGTACTATCCATTTCCGTTTTCTAAGTCGCTGAAGATCACGGCAGAAGGTGCTGGGACAGAGCATATGTATTATCACGTTGGATACAGGCAGTATGCTGATTCCGCACGTGTTGAGACCTATTCTTTCAGTCCGGTAGTCTCGCCGGAAACGCTTCTTTCAACGAGGTACTTGGTCCACGACCCTTTACCGATTCCGAAGACTTCCAGGACCATCCCAGCAGGAAAGTCGCAACTCGTTCAAGAGTTCGGTTTTTCCGGGTTGATACGATCCCTTTCGCTCCGTGTTCCTTGTCGTTCCGATGTGCCTGGACTGACTTGGAATGATCCAAGGCGAGCTCACAACATACTTCGAAAATTAGTCCTTCGAGCCTGGTTCGATGGAGAAAAATGCATTGAGGTGCCACTGAGCGACTTCTTTGGTTCCGGAGTGGGTGTCAATCCGTACCGGTCGGTTTCCATGTCAGTAGACATAAATGGACTGATGACTTGCTGGTTTCCGATGCCATTCAATCAGAAAGCGCGATTTGAGATTCAGAATCTGAACCAAAACACTGTTGATGTTGTATACGATTTTCAAGTTGAGCGAACGCCAAATGCCACTGCACGCAACCATTTCAAGGCTCAATGGCTTTCTTATTTTGGCGATTCGCAGCCAAAGCGAGACATGGAAATGCTCCACGCGAAAGGATCAGGCTGGCTTGTCGGATCTGCGCTCTATATTGAAAACACAAAGGCGGATTGGTGGGGAGAGGGCGATGAAAAAATTTTCGTGGATGGCGAAGAGTTCCCAAGTTTCTTTGGAACGGGCACCGAAGACTTCTATTGCTATGCATGGTGTTGGCCGGAAGTGTTTTCAAGACCGTTCCACGCCCAGCCAAGGGTGGATGGTCCAGGAAACTTCGGCCATACAAGCGTGAATCGTTGGTTCACCGCGGATGCCATTCCATTTCAAAAAAGCCTGCAATTTGATATGGAACTATGGCATTGGGCTGCATGCAAGGTGAAATTTTCTAGGGTCACCTATTGGTACGAACAACCAGGTGGAACCAAAATCGCCGAGATTGATAAATCGCTTCTGTTACCTGCGGAATTGGTGCCATCGCCTCCCATAAAGGGCGCGATTGAAGGCGAATCGCTCAAATTCACCAAACCGACCGGGGGGAAAATTGAAGTTCAAGGCGGATTTTTCGAGCTTTCGGGCGGCAAGCAGCTTTGGTGGACTCAAATGAAGGCTGGCGACACGATTGTTTTGCAAATACCTGTTCCACGACCTGGCACTTACCAGTTAAAGGGAAATTTTTGCCGCAACAGAGACTACGGAATTCATAAAATTGAAGCTGGCGGACAATCGAGGACTATTGATTTTTATTCAGAAAAGCTGATATGGGAAAAGATGGATTTGGGCGAAGTCAAGGCATTTGGCAAAACCCTTCGTGTCGTGGTTCAGTCGCTCGGCCATCGAAAAGAAGCACTAGAGGGCAACATGTTCGGGCTAGACTATTTCTTGCTCGAACCAAAATGAACAATCCCCCGGTAGCTGAAATTGTAGCGATTGGAACCGAAATCCTGTTCGGACAGATTGTTGACACCAATTCGCAGGTTTTAGGCAAGCTGTTGCCCGAGTTCGGTATCCATCACTACCATCGGCAGGTGGTTGGGGACAATCAGAAACGAATTGCCGACGCTATTAAGCTTGCTTTATCTCGTGCAGATATCGTGTTCACGATTGGCGGGCTTGGACCGACTGAAGATGATGTGACTCGCGAGGGAATTGCCGAGGCACTTGGGGAGCCGCTGGTTGTCGATGAGCCTTTTGCAGAGAAGCTTAAGAAGATGTTTGCCCTTCGAAATGTGCCTTGGACCGATTCTCAGTTAAGGCAAGCGAAGCGTCCAACATGCGCTGAGGTTATTGAGAATCCAAATGGTTCGGCTCCCGGCCTTATCTGCCGCAAGGGTGGAAAGATCGTCGTGGCATTGCCAGGCCCGAAATTTGAATTCGTGCCTATGGTTGAAGATTCGGTTCGCGCAATCCTGGCGGAACTTGCAGGCGAAACGATCCTTGTATCTCGAGTCGTGAAGCTGTGTGGAATGGGCGAGGCAATGGTTGAGGAAAAACTTCGAGATCTGTTTCAAAGCCCGAATCCATCAATTGGAATCTATGCTCATCCAGGTGAAGTCGAGTTGAGGATTACCTCATCGGCAAGCGATAGTTCGACGGCTAATGAACTGATCGATCCGGTAGTTCAAGAGATTCAAACAAGAATCGGCAAGAACATATTTGGATTTGCCGAAGTAACTCTTGCTGAAGCTGTCTTAGATTTGTTAAGAAACAAGGGGCAAACTCTATCGGTTGCCGAAAGCTGCACCGGAGGAATGCTTGGAGAGGCGATTACATCAGTTTTGGGCAGCAGCGACGTTCTCTTGGGGGGTGTCATTTCGTATTCAAATGAACTGAAGATGTCACTTCTCGGAGTTCTTGAGGATTCGCTGATGGAATTTGGAGCCGTGTCGGAACAGGTGGCAAGGGAAATGGCGCAAGGGGCTAGAGAGCGTCTGAAAAGCGATTGGGCTATTTCTATTACGGGCATCGCTGGTCCCGAAGGCGGGTCGCCGGAAAAGCCTGTAGGATTGGTTTTTGTGGGGTTGGCTGGGCCAAATCACATTAAAGTAGCAAAACATCAGTTCCGTGGAAATCGCGAGTTTGTTCGACGTCGAAGTGTTGCAGCCGGGCTTACGATGTTGTGGCAACACTTTGGGAGTGCGCGGGCTTGACCGCGCTCGTTCTTCGGCTCACGGATAATTGAAAAGGGTAAGGGAGGAAAGTCGGATTGAGCTTTGTCTTTTGTCCCTCATTATTTTTTCAATCTCCGACCAAGAGCGCGGTCAAGCCCGCGCACTCCCAAAGTTCTTCATTTCCAGCCAATTCTTTCCAATCTTAGCTTCAACTAACACGGGAACATCGAGCGGATGCGCTTCTTCCATTACAGACCGAAGGGGTTCAACTAGTTCCCAACCCCCGGCTGGCACTTCAAATACGAGCTCATCATGAACTTGAAGGAGCATCCGAGTTGTTTCGCTTCCTAATCGCTTCCGAACGTCAATCATTGCTACCTTGATCATGTCTGCGGCTGTTCCTTGCAGAGGTGCGTTCATCGCCTGGCGCTCTACCCCCATGCGCTCCCCTCGGTTTTGTGCATGAATGTCTGGGAAATATCGCCTTCGCCCTCGCAAGGTTGTCGTATATCCCTTAGTCTTAGCATCCGAAACGATGCCTTCCATAAAGGATTTGATTCTAGGGAAACGTTCATTGTATTGTGCGATTAAGGCTCTGCCTTCAGTAACGGAAAACTCTCCGCCAAGCTGATTTGCCAATCCAAAATCGGTGACTCCATAGAGAACGGCGAAATTGAGGAGCTTCGCGTACCTACGTTGCTCTTTGCTGACGTCGCTTTGAGGAATTTGGAACATGAGCGAGGCGGTAGTTGCGTGTACGTCTTCGCCTTTTGAAAATGCCTCTACAAGTGCAGGCTCTCCGCACATGTGCGCCAATACACGTAGTTCGATCTGAGAATAGTCAAACGATGCTAAATCGAATCCGTTTGCGGGAACAAATGCCTTCCGTATCTGCCTGCCAAGTTCGGTTCGAATTGGGATGTTTTGCAAGTTAGGGTCAATAGAACTCAATCTGCCAGTTGCGGCGACCGTTTGGTTGAACGTCGTATGGATTCTTCCGTCTTCGGCGACCATCTTAGGCAGAGCGTCAGAGTAGGTGGACTTTAGTTTTGTGAGTTCGCGGTAATTCATGATTTCCGCGCAAATCGGATAATTTGGTGCGAGATTTTGCAGAATTTCAGCACCTGTCGCATAGCCTGTTTTGGTCTTCTTTTCACCCGGAATTTGAAGTTTGTCGAATAGAACTTCGCCCAATTGCTTTGGAGAACCGATGTTAAACTCCATTCCAGCAAGTTCATAAACTTTCTTGGCAACAGATTCAATATCAGTTGCCAATTTCATTGAAAATTCGCCGAGATAGCCAGAATTCAGAGCAATTCCCCATTGCTCCATTTCTGCGAGAATCGGCATAAGCGGCTGCTCAATCTCGGTCAAAACAGTAGTTTGACTCTCCTTTGCCAATCGGTCTGACATTACAGCTTCGAGTTGAAAGAGTGCCGCCGCCATTTCTGCCATGGTTCCTGGTGGTGCAATGTCCAAATAGCCTTGAACAAGGTCGCGAAGAGCATAGCTAGATCGTGCAGACTGAAGTACGTAGCCCGCGAGCATCGCGTCGAATTTTGGCGGTGTGAATGTCCTGCCAATTTTCTTGTATAAAGGCTTCAGATCATGTCCAATCGCATTCTGCGTCTTTTCGCTGAACACAGCAAGCGCGGCCGATTCGGTAGTTTTCGTGACTTCGTTACCGATGGCAAGGTACGCGATTCGCTCGGGCTCATCAAACATGGATGCTTGCACAATCGCAGCTTCAAACAGAAGGGCGTATGGCCGATCTCCTACCCAACTCAGGAGATTTTGCGGATCAGACTCTTTTCGTTGCTTCATGGAAATTGATTCTTCAATTACTTCAACCGGTAGTGCCACAGCA
>JANNJE010000451.1:0-1564 GCA_031405735.1 Armatimonadota bacterium
CAAGTACTGCCGAACATCCAACAACAACCCCTAATCTCTTTCGGGGCGAAAAAGCAAGTGCCCAACGTGGTGCAGTCAGGGCAATCAGAGTCAAAACTCCGGGAATTAGCATGGCTCCCACCCATCCCAAATTGGGAGAAATGGAAGCAAAAAGTCCCAGCAAGCAGTGCAGCGGCAGTATGTACCAGCTTGGGTTTGCCGCGAGAGACGATGCATCTACTTGATTGTAAATCTCGCCCGTTGCCCGCGGGAGCATTGCAGCAAGACAAATTGGAATAGCGACAACGATGGCACCAAGAATTCGGTCAAAAATGTCGAGCTTGGCTCCTGTTTTTGATCGAAGCAAAGCGATTTGCCAAAGCCAAACGACAGCTAGCAGCACGACCAAACCGATGCTCAGGTTGTACCAAAGTCGAGTTGTAGCGTCAGAAAAAGTTGCACCTTGCCGAAGAAATTCTGCCACTCTTTGCCCGACAACAGGAGCTTGAGCCGCAATCGAAATTTCGACATTTACATTTCGTATGTCGTGCTGTTCAAGCGGCAGCGAGTTACCAGTAACTTGCAAAGCGAAGCAAATTAAGAAGAGGGACAGTGCGGGTAACCAAAATCTTCGGCCCGTCGTTCGAAATCCAGCTAAAAACAGCCAAACAATTGAAATCGCCGCGGCAAGAAAGAGAAAAGCTGATCCCCAATAATGAAACGCAGCTACCCAGTACCAAAAACCGCTTTCAATCGAGGGACGAAAAACCTCGTCGACCCCGGATCGCGTTGGCCTATAGATGCTGGAAACGGCTCCTCCGGTGAGAAACATGGCAAACGAAAGGGCAATGATTCCCCACGCAAAACCGACCCACCTTGAGGTTATTGGCTCGTCCATCTTTCCTAACTAGACGCAAATTCGCATCCTTCCGTGCTTAGAAATCGTATTCACGCGAGTACAATTTCAATTGTAAGTTTTTACGGCAATCAACCAAAGAATATTCGCATTCCTTAATGATTCATGTATCAGAATGAATGTCCATCTAAACCGTTAACAATAAATCTGTGGAAACAAAGTCACTGGAGCGCATAGAGGACATTTCTGAACACCAAGTTGTTCAGATGCTTCAGCTTGCTGAACGGCTACGTGAATCCATGGGTTCTGAACTCGATGACGATGCCATTGCCGCTGTAGCCGAACTATCTCATCTACCGCTCGAATATGTTCGGGCAACCGTCGGGCGCATGCCGGAGAGCAAGACGCGAAAGGGATTTTTTAGTTCCGTTCGGCACGCGATATTGGGGCTCGATCCTGACACTCGCCGTTTCGTTGGATCCGGGGTTTTGGCTACGAATTTCGGGCTATTGAACGTAATCGGCGCAAAATTTGGCGATCAATTTGGCCTTGTGGGTGTTGCGGCGGGGGCAGTATTGATTGCCGCATTGTGGAATTTCGCAGTAAGCCGGGAAACCAAAACGGCACTAATTTCGGGAGCATTGTTCGGCGGAGTTTTCTTCGTAACTCGGTCACTTTTCCTTTTGGCTTTTCGAGGCACCGAAACAGTTTCTGCTGGTTTAATCCTTC
>JANNJE010000452.1:0-3448 GCA_031405735.1 Armatimonadota bacterium
CCATGGGTGTAATGCCAAAATGCTGGGCTGCCCAACTAATCCCAAGAACAAGAAAAGTCAGGATTGCGGCCATCATGACAAGTGTCCCCGCCGCGTTCTTTGCTTCCGGTGGTTTGAACGCCTGAACTCCATCCGCGATGGCTTCGGTTCCCGTCAGAGCAGTACATCCTCTGGCGAATGCTGCAATGAGAAACAGCAACCCCACATCCTGCGTTTGTGGCGGTAGTGACGGCTGCGTTGGGCCTACGCCCTGACTTGCTTTAATCAATCCGTAGGCAACCATGCCGAAAACGAACACAACGAACCCATAAGTAGGTATCGCAAATACAATGCCACTTTCCTTGGCTCCTCGCAAATTAAGCAGGGCGATTATAGCTACTGCTCCACACGCAATCGCAGTGCCCATATTTTGCATTTGTGGAAACATTGACGTAATTGCAGCCGCGCCGGCAGATACAGAGACAGCGACAGTTAGTACATAGCCAATCAGTAGAGCAGACCCAGCAATTCGACCCGCAACTGACCCGACATTCTCTGATGTCACCCGATACGATCCGCCGCCCATCGGATAAGCATTGATCGTCTGGTAATAGCTAAAGACAACAATCCATAAAAGCGCGATGAGGGCAAGAGAAATTGGAACTAACTTTGAAAAACCAAGCATGCCCCCAAAAACGAGTACAGCGAGGATTTCCTCGCTGGCATAAGCTACCGAAGACAATGCGTCGGAGGCAAATACAGGCAAAGCAAAGACCTTTGGCAGGCGCTCGTGATGCGCATGCTTGCGATGGATCGGCTTGCCGAACAGAACTCGTTTGAATTGAGTGAACAACGACATAGGAAATTAGTTTTCGATTCTGCGAATTCCGGTTAATTTCAATCTACGATCAAACTCGCAATAAACGCGGGGCATAGAAGTTATACCAAGTGCGCGGCGCGGATTGATGGTGCAAAGGCGAATTGCGGCTTCAACTCCAAAATCTTCAGCGATGTTTTGAAAAGAGTCGAGCAACGTGACTCCGCTGCCTGCCAACGTTTCGGTGCCTGCGAGATATACACATTTCGAGCCTGTTTCAACCTGATGCCCCCACATGGTAAAGCTCGTTCCTTTTGCAAGCCCCGTTGCGGCAGAGCTGTCGCTAACGGCAATCACCGAATCCAGCCCTTTGTTTTGAAGCAAAATTTCTGCCGATTCTTTGCAAACATGAATCCGGTCATAAATGAGTTCGCAATTCAATGTTGGATTCTTGAGGGCATAACCGGTGATTCCCGCTTCGCGGTGGTGGAATCCTCTCATTGCATTAAACATGTGGGTTGTGTGCGTGGCGCCAAACTCAAACCCGAATCTGGCTTCGTCATAAGTCGCGTTAGAATGGCCCATGCTCACAATCACGCCGCGTTTTTGGAGTCGAGCTATAAGTGCGAGAGCGTTGGGCCGCTCCGGTGCTATCGTAACTATTCTTAGCTTGGGGTGATCCAGAATGTCGTCCCATTCAGATTCTACGAGTGGAGGATCAACAATGGATTCGGGCGGTTGGGCACCTGGAAATTCCGGACTGAGAAACGGCCCTTCTAAATGAAAGCCCATAATCATTGGATGCTCTGGTAACGCATTGATCGCCTTTCGAACATCATGTGCCGATGCAGTTACCGTGGTCGGCAGAAAGCCTTCGTACCCGCAAGCCGCGAGTTTGGAAGTCAATGCTTTCAGATCATCGGCGCTTGCCGACATGAAATCCATTCCAAAAGCGCCATGGAAATGGATGTCAACAAACCCAGGCACCAAGATGATGTCTGCGGATAGGGAGACCTTCTCATATTCGGGTGCGCCGCTTGACCAATCTACAAAATACGCCCCAAACCCGTTTGGGCCCAGTACATCTGCAATGTAACTTACGGTGCCAGACATATTCCCCCTGCGCACCGAATAATTTTGCCATCAAGCTCTAACATTGTAAGTTCAGACATGATTTCAGACGGGTCGGCTGCAAGCTCAGAAACAATTTTTTCTGGAGCTACCGGCACTGAGCTGAGCTGAGCCAAGATTTTCCTTTGAATCTCGGTCAACTGCTCATTCGAAACTTGCTTTGAATCCGCGTAAATCTTTAGGTCTTCAAGAATCTGCTCAGGGTGGTCCACCAAGGTGGCGCCAGATCGAATTAAATCATGCGACCCGCGAAAACTCAGTTGCCCAATGTTGCCGGGAACGACGTAAACTGGCTTTCCCATCTCATTGGCACGATTTGCGGTATGAATGGAGCCAGATGCCTCTGGTGCTTCTATGATGAGCACTGCATCAGATAGTGCCGCCAATGTCCAATTTCTAGCCAAAAACGAATCGTGCCGCGGCATAAATCCGCAGGCAAATTGGCTGACTAGGCAACCGGATTCGGCAATTGACTCATACAATCCCTTATGCGAGACCGGATAGGATTGGTCAATCCCGCATGGCAAAACAGCTACGGTATTCCCTTTTGCGTCCAAGGCGCCCTTGTGGGCGGCAGCATCAATACCGAATGCGCCGCCACTAAGAATGGTCACGCCTGCTCTCGAAAGAACTTCGCTGAATTTGATCGCGCAAGCCTTGCCATACGAACTTGCGCCTCTTGTTCCGACGATTCCAACACACGGGCTTTGCAGAATTTCAGGGTTGCCACGGGCGAACAGCACCGCCGACATTCCTGGAGTTTCATGATATCTTTTTGGCAGAAGATCATCTACAAGAATTTTTGCTTCCTTTCGTTTAGCTCTCGCCATAGCCTCTGAAAAGTCACCCTTCGCTCGTTGGGCTTCGCTTGGAGTTATATCAGAGCTTCGAAAAAGAAGATCAATCGCCAGTTGCTCTGAAGGCGCGTCTGCCACATTCGCCAAAATTTTTGCACACTTAGCACTTGGCAGCTCCATCGAAAGAAGGAGCTGCCAAAAATGAATTTCAGTTGATGGGCGAGAAACCAATGGTTTTTTTGCGATTAGCGTCCGCCAACACCGCCGCCACCGCCGAGACCACCTCGGCCTCCGCCGCCACCAGTACCAGTTCCTTGTCCAGTATTGATGTTTGGACGAGTCAACGGTCGAAGCGTATTATCAATCATCAATCCAAATTCCGACACTGTTGCATTTCCAAGCCAGTCACGCACAGTTACTTTTATCGTCTTTCGTCCATCCATCATTGGGCGATTCTTGCCAACTGTTGAGAATTGAACGATTGCGAACCCATCGCGTCCAAATTCGTAGTCGAGTTCTTGGCCGTTAGCAGAAATTGTAAGGGTTTTCGTATCTACACCCGTTGCTTCATCATCAATCTTGAAAATTAGCTCCAATGGATATAACCATGACGACTTGAAAAAACCACCATAAGACCAGTAGCTGTTGAAATTCCCGCGCCAATTAATGGAAGCCGAGTTGAAAACCAACGATTAACCATATAATGCGTGTAATGCATCTCAGT
>JANNJE010000453.1:0-4025 GCA_031405735.1 Armatimonadota bacterium
CTCGCCGTGCTCGCCTTGCTCGTGGCGCCCACTTTGAACGCTGCAACAGAAAAGCTGCGATGGCATTGCAATCGCTGGGTGGGACGATGCCTGTCAGCGTTTTGCTAATCGTTGCCTTGGTGATCTGCCTTGGAATCGGACTTCTGGCAGGAATCGTAAATGGAAGCTTGGTTGTTTCGCTGGGCGTTCATCCATTTGTTGTCACCGTCGGAACCATGTGGGTTTATCGTGGCATCGCTTTTGTAACCAGTAAAGCTCAAAGCATCAATATGCCAGAAGGCTTGACGGAAATCACAAAAAACACAATGGGTTTGCCAAAAGGTCTGTACCCGATTCCAACTTTAGTCATGGCAGCGACGGCACTTGGGTTTGCCTTGTATCTTCATAAGACTATTGCTGGAAGAAACATTTTTGCAGTTGGTGGCAATGCCGATGCAGCGCATTTCGCAGGAATCCGAATCCCAAGGGTCTTGATCGGTGTTTATTCACTTTGCGGACTCACGGCAGCACTCTCGGCGTACCTTGGGGCAACCTATTACGGAGCCGCTAACAGCGCCGATGGGCAAGGTTACGAACTATATGCGATTGCTTCTGCCGTGGTTGGAGGAGTGAGCTTGAACGGCGGAAGAGGCACGGCTTTTGGAGCAGTCTTGGGAGCACTTCTAATCGCTACGATGAGACAAGCGATCTCGACCTTGAGCTTGAATTCGAACTACGAATACATCATCATTGGCAGTTCGCTCGTGATAGCCGTATTTTTGGATCATTGGGGAAGGAAGAGGATTAAGGGGTAGGAGTTTTGGATTGCTGTCGGCAAGTCGCTACCATGTTGTTTGCAGGTGGTCTGCAAGTGGTTCATAAAAAGCAATCTAGAATTGACGGCAAATTCTTGAACAACCTACCGACTACCTGTTTGCCACTTGATGACCACTTGCCAACGATTCCTTAAAAAACTTAAACCAATTTCTCAATTTTCCCCCTAATGAAAGTTGAAGAACTTTCCTAGATTAATTGCGGGCGGTGAGCAATCGGCGCAAAACGGAAGAAGGTATGCAAAAACTTGTCGGAGGAATCGCCGCTTTTGTCGCAATAGCAGCAGGAATTCTATGCTCCGTTGAGCCTGTTACCATCGTTTTTCGAGCAGCACTGGCTTTTTTGCTGGGCAGCCTTGCAACACAAGTGTGGTACGTCTTCTTTACTGTTCGCGTCCATAATCTAGATGTCGAGCAAGACTTTAGAAAGATTCCAGTCGAGCAAGACGAAGCGCCACCAGCTCAAGCAGCCTAAAAATACAAGGAATGAGGTAGCCCATTGTCATTGACCCCTGATCAAATCAAGAAAGCGTGGATCCAGTTCAAGGTCTATAGAGACCCCGAAGCCCGCATTTCCATCATTAATCACTTTTCATATTTAGTGAAAATTACAGCAGGGCGATTGGTAACGAGCCTTCCAGGTGGCATGGACAGAGAAGACCTGATAGGATCTGGAGTCATCGGACTTGTTAAGAGCGTGGATCAATTTGATCCAACTCGCGATGTCAAATTTGAAACCTACGCCATTGCCTTGATTCGGGGCGCAATATTAGAAATGCTTCGAGATGAGGACTGGGTTCCGAGAAGCATTCGCGAAAAGCTCAAAGCCCTGGATCGCGCCGTTATGCATTTGGAAACTAAGAACGGCACTCCTCCAACTTCTCGTGAAGTCGCGGAATACATGGTTATTAGTGAGCAAGAAGTTGACGAGTTGCTCGTTCGCATGGGCAGAACCAATGTTTACAGCCTAGACGACATCCTTTCGACAAGCGATGGCGACGATCATATCCACTTCGTCGAGCTGATAGTTGACGAGGATGCCAATCCGGCCGGAGAAACAGAAGGAAAGGAAATACGACGAATTCTAACTTCTGGCGTAGACAAATTGCCCGAAAGAGAACGGCTAGTTGTTGCACTATATTACTTCGAGGGCTTGACCTTCAAAGAGATTGGAAAAGTCCTTGGCGTTTCTGAATCTCGAGTTTACCAATTGCATACACAGGCGATGAATCGCCTGAGAAACCACATGCACGCAGAAGGCGGTGTTCCCGCAAGGTAGGCCACGATGGCCGAAATCCCAAGAATTGCCTCAATAACCCCGACTCAACCCGTTACTCCACACGCAACTCGCGTGCACAAGTCTGGCGATTCGCCGGATCATCATGAGCAGAATCACGAGAGAAAGCATGATTCTATTGAAATCGAGGATGAAGAGGTTGTTGTAATTCCATCCACATTGAATGTTCAAGACGAGGGGCATGTGGATATCTCGGCGTAGATTCTGCTGACAAGGACAATTGGAGAACTTCGTACGGAAAATCTGGCATCACCTTCGGGGTGCAGGTTTGAGAGTAATTTGAACCCGGAGTCTCTCAAGTTTGACTTCGGGCAATTCAGATTTGATCCCTTAGGGATCACTTTTCAACGGTCCCTGAATGGGTTATTACGCCTCGAAAGCTGAAAATCCAAAACTCTGGACTATCTCCCAATTCACCATTTCACCCATTTCACCCAAGTCACCGAAGTCATCCAATGACCCAATGACCCAATTCCCCCCTCTGGCACGATTCTTGCCGTAACCTTGTTATCATTCGTGAAGGCCAATCCGATTAGGGCTGGTATTATTTACAGTTACAAGAGACGGGAGTTACCGATTTGAAACAAGCATTTGGAATTTTATTGATCATTGGAGCGCTTTCCGCGCTTTCAGGTTGCAACAAGGGCGGAGCGGGAGCCAGTCCTGCCAGCGGACCGACATTGCTAACCGTAAACGGCGAAAACATTTCGTGGGAACAGCTAAGCCAACATCTGGCCAAAAAGCCGACGATTCGAGTTAGCACGCAAAGCGGCGTAGTTGAAGCGAATGTTGCAGAACCGCTCGACTTTCAAGCTTTACAAGACCTGATTGGCCAAAAGGTCATCATGCAGCTTGCAAAAGACGAAAATGTTTTTCCGACCTCTGCGGAGGTAAATACAGAGCTCGAATTTCGCAAACGCCTCAATCCGACTTATCTAAAGTCATTGATTGCAAGTGGAATAAAGTTTGAAACCGTCAAGGAAAATTTGGCACTCGAATTGGCACGAGAAAAGTTGTTAACTAAGGGAATAACAGTCACGGCAAAAGAAGCAGATGACTATATCAAAAATAATCCAACACAGTTTATGGATCCGGCCTCGGCTGATCTTCTTTGGGTTTTTGTAAAGGCAGAAGCTGACAAGGCAAAGGTGAACAGCGAGATAGCAAGCGGCCAAAGTTTCGCACCCATCGCTGCGCGATATAGCCAGTATCCGAATGCGGCAGAACAGGGCGGCAAATTCCCTCAACGAGTGATCTCGCAAATGCGAAAAGAACTTCAAGACGTTATTATTGCGACCCCGATTGGAAGGGTGAGCAAGTGGCTCGCTCTCTCTGACGGTTTTGCGATCTTCTATGTTGAGAAGAAGACGCCAGCTAAGCCGGTTACGCTCGATGCCGACAAAAAGGAACTTGTTCGCCGGTCCATTGCTCGAACTCGAGGCGAACAGGCCACCGATCTTGGCAAAAAGGTGCTTGATAAGATCAAGGCTAGCCAAATCAAGGTCAACGACGCCGCACTTGCAGAGCTTTGGAAACGAGCCGCTGAAAATCTAGCAAAGCAAGGGAATCAGACAGGGGGCCAACCGACAACCGCGAACCCTCCTTCGGCAAATCCGACGACGGCGAATCCGGGGACTAGCGGAGGATAGGGTTGGCGGAAAGGGTAAAGGGTTTGAGGTTTGGGGTACAGGGTTCCCATCGGGAAAGTTCGATACCCTGAACCCTAAGCCCCATACCCCTCAGCCTACGCCGTCCAAACAAATGGTTCGGAATCCGTAAGGACACGGGCTTCGTTCTCATAAGCCCTCAGCAAATACTCAGGAAGGGTGAAAAGCGCATCGTGGAATCGCCCGGTATAGTACCGATTCTTCACTCCCCTGGCGGAATGGCGGGTTCGGCGAGTTTCTTCCGGTTGT
>JANNJE010000454.1:0-3108 GCA_031405735.1 Armatimonadota bacterium
CGCCAGGCGTGGGCCGGCTGGAGCGGCGATAAGCGGCGGAGAGCATGATTTCGCGGTGCAGCTTTTTCAGCGACCAGCCGTCCTTCATGAACTGGGAGTCAATCTCGAGCCGGAGTTCAACAAGGAGGGGGAGGTGGCATTGTCGACAAGAATGGAAAGACGCATTGGTTCAGTTCTTACGTTTCTTTTGCCGAAGCCGAAGGCAAGCCAATTGAAAATGGCTACGGAGAACTCCTACAAGACCCCGTTGCAATTGACCCAATTGGTTTAGTTTTTGGCAAAGCCACTCGCCAATTGGCAAAGAAACTAAAGAAACTATTGATTGCGTCGGCAGGAGGTAACACCATTTTTGGGATTTCTCAAGCAATTCACAGCCAGAGAATCGTGACAGAAACGGACATTCTTGAGTATCTAGAACAGTCCTATGTACCTGAACCGAGCCGCGTTCCCATAAGTATCGTTAATCGCGAAGGCAAATGGCTAACCATACAATCCATGTTCCCAAACAGGACACTCAAGACTCGCTATAATCGGGTGGCAGCTAAGGGCATTCTTGCAACATTGCGCCAAAGTGGATGTTTGAGTGTTTATGACGGGATTGGCTACATTAGCAAGAATCCATACAATCCTTCAATCTTCTCTCCTGACATGATTTTGTTTCAAAACTCTGTGACAAATGCTGAGAGTCAAGCTCCGGGGTACCTGTTTACAGATGCGTTGCCCGTATTGCGGGACTTGGGCCCCACAATGCTTGCAGCGTCTGTAAATCGTCCATTGCAATTCAATAGATTGAATCCAGCTATTCAAGGCATGATCGCACAATTGGTTTTTTCAAAGGAAATGGCTTTGCAAATGGAAGACCACCAAATGGGTGACCCCAGCCTGAATGGGAAAGACCCAACTGAGGTCTTTCCAAACGGAATTCCAGAGAACGCAATTTTGGAAATAGGAGTTAAAGAGGAAGCCGCAGTATTGGCGAGAAGTTCAAAGGGCTACTATTTCCAACTTTCGATGTACCAACTCGCCACTGAACTTGAAAAAGGCAACTTACGAAGTGTTTCGCCTGGAACTACCGAAAAGCCGCGCGAGTATATCGCATTTGCACCAATTTTCATCAAATCGTATGAGATCAAACTTCATTTGGGAAAACGAACTTTACTTAGTGTTGGCTCTAGGGGAGCTACTCGAATGCCTGGAAGTCAAGAAACTAAGATAGATAGCCTGCCACCAGGGCATCTTGCAGCCTTGGCAGAAGCAAGAAAGATCTTTGCGCCTGATCCTGGGTGAGTTGACTAATCACTAACCAAATACTCAGCTATCAAAAGCGCCGTATCATTCAACGCGTCTTTGTGAGTCCTTTCATACCCATGGCTTGTGTCTACACCCGGACCGATAAGAGCTACATTTGCAGCTCCACCAGCTTGCCAATAAACCGATCCATCAGAAGAGTAGAATGGATACACGTCTGGAATTAGGTCAATTCCAGACTTCTCTGCAATCCCTCTCAGCTTCTCAGTCAATTCCCTGCTGTACGGTCCGCCAGAGTCCTTGACACAGATCGAACAATGGTATTCGTCGCCTTGCAAGCCAGTTCCGAGCGCAGCCATATCCAGCACTACATACTCTGTAATATCATCCGGAATTCCATCATGCCCGCCATGCCCGACTTCTTCAAAGTTAGAAAATAGGAATGTCGTGCGCTGTGCAAGTTTCACATCGCTTTCCCGAATCGCCTTAAGGGCGGCTAACAGACATGCCACCGCGGCCTTATCATCTAAGAATCGAGAGCGAATAAAGCCTGATTCACTGACCTCAACGCGGGGATCGAACATAACAAAATCCCCCACTTCAATTCCTAAAACTTTGGTCTGATCAGCACTTGTAGTTCGCTCGTCAATTCGAAGTTCCATCGTGTCTTCATCGCGCGGTGCGCTTTTTGCATCTTTATTCACATGTGCCGCGCCATTGGCCAAGACCATTGAGCCCCGAATCTGCCTGCCCGAACGAGTCTGAATCCAAACGCCCTCACTCTCCACCGTCGGCCACATCAGCCCGTTCAGCCTCGATAGCTTCAGCCTGCCGCTTGGTTTAATCTCCTTCACCATCGCTCCAAGCGTATCAACATGGGCGGTCAAAGCGCGGGGGCGGTCGTCTCGCATTCCTTCCAGCGAGCCGATCAATGCGCCTTTGTTGGTGCGAAAACAAGGGATGTTCAGCCCGTCGAGCTCTTGCTCTACAAAGCTGATCGCCCATTCGGTGTACCCGGTCGGGCTTGGCGTATTGAGCAAATCCACCAATACGCGAGTGAGATAATTCAGGTCAATTTCGAATCTTGCCACAGCCTGGTAGGTTTACCCAAGCGAAGCCAATTGTCGCATTGGTATCCGTATATTTCGTGCAAAAGCTGCTAAACAATGTGAAACTCAGCGTACAATATCGTTTCGGACTGTTGAGAAATGACTCCGATAGGGACTTTTGAAAAGTGATCCCAGCGAAATCTCTTGAATGGTGATCCCGGCGAAGTCTTTTGAGAAATGATCCTGAAGGGATCAAAGACTTTAGCCCGGAGTCGAACTTGAGAGACTCCGGGTTACTAGTCACCCAGTTCAAGCACCTTGGAGGGGTGCCAGAATCTGAAATCGGCTCATCTTAACAGCCCCAGAAGGAACTATTTTGATTCGAACAATCGGATTTTTCATCGGTGCGATCTTATGCTGCCTTAGCGCGGCCTACCCAGTAGTTCATAGAAAATGGACGGTCCAAGGCCACATTGGAGATGCCCAAGTTGTGAAATACTCACCTAACGGTCACTATCTAGTTTCTGGAGGAACGGACAACGCGATTCGAGTTTGGAACGCAGAAAATGGCCGATTCATTCGCCATGTTACGAATCTAAGCGACGTAGTTGGCGACCTTGCGTTTTCCCCCGATGGAACCAAGCTAGCCAGCATTTCCCATATTCCTGAAAACGGAGCACTCGAACACCGAATTTTCATTTGGAATTTCCCTTCGCTAACTCCAGTCACTGAGCTGTCGGGACACGACATGAACCCCCAAGGAATCGCCTTTTCGCCCAATGGGCAGTACTTGGCTTCGGCAGGGTCCGAT
>JANNJE010000455.1:0-10236 GCA_031405735.1 Armatimonadota bacterium
CCTCAGTTGAGGTCGAAAAATTCGGTAAGCCCAAATGGTCCGCCCCTCGTGGCTGGTTCCTATTGACTTGCGAGAAACGAGCCACGGATACGTTGCCCGAAGCGTTTCCCACTCGGCGAAGATTTGATCAAGATTGAGCCATTGAGTTCTGTAGTCAGGTCCGCCATCCGATTCGCTCTCGGGAATCGCCGTCTGATAGACTCGCAAGAATTTGGAAGGCAAAGGAATGGCAGCTACTCGAAGCTCTTCGCCATATCGAACTGCAACTTGGTTCCGGCCAAGTAATACGTCTTCCCCCATAAGAATGACGTTGGCATCATTCAATATCTGGACTTGCTTTGGACCGCTGCAGATTACCGAAAAAATTGAGTACGTTTCAACCCGATCCTTTGCAAATGCAGACATCGCAACAATTGCAAGCCAGGCCGCGCCAATGAGTCGAATTAAGGTTTTCACCATTCCATGATACACGACTCTACACTCAGATCGAACTTTCAGACAAAAAACAAAAAAACACCCCAGCAATCGCTGAGGTGTTATCAATTTTTGCTTCTGACGAGTTACTTGACTGGAATTCCTACCGAAACTTGGAAGCCTCGATTGTCAACTCCGTCAACTTCTGGCATAAAGTAGTAGCCAACCCAGATTGAAAAGCCACCCGAAGCTGGCTTGTATCCGAGTGCACCCATTCCGCCAAAGCCCCACTCGTTCAAGGAACCGATATCACTATTGTAATATCCGCCTTGAAGTCGGACTGCGAACTCGGCAGCGTCGCCAAGGCCGAACTCAAATCCATAGTGAATCCCATAGTTCATCACGTCTAGGTCGGCATCGCCTGAGCCGAACATGGCAAGAATGCCAACGTAAGAGCTAGAGTTGCCTGTGTCGCCCATGCCGCTGTTGAGAATCCAATCAGCGCCAAAGCTAAACATGTTGTCTACGCCTGCGTCTTTGAGGTCGCCATCCGGTACCGCAAATCCGACGTTGATGTTCCACTTATTGCCCTCGTACGGGGCTGTAGGTGAAGAGGCGAAAGCCGAGCCGACCAATGCGCCGACGGCCAAAGTTGTTGCCAAAATTTTCATTTTCAGAACCTCCTGTTCTTTCGTTGGGCCGCTCCGTGACGCAACTCCAAAGTTACGCGCCATTTCTTGGCCCACCGTAATTATACTTACGTTTGACAGCCATTGCACGTATTGCAAGACTGACACAACCTTTTCATTTTGGCTCATTTAGCTTCCGACTGTAGTGTTTCAGCTTGAAATTGAGGCGAAAGACCTGCACCTAAGGGTACCTTTCGATCATGGATCGAAAGATTTTTGGTGTAGGAGCATTGCTAGCAATGGTTGCCGTTGCCTTAGGGGCCTTTGGTGCTCATGCCCTTAAAGAGCGAGTTTCCACAGTTATGCTTGAGGTCTTTCGAACCGGAGTGAACTACCATTTGGCACATGCATTTGCAATACTTATATGCTCTTTTGCATTTCCGATTTTAGGAAGCAGGGTTCGAATTTGCGCTTGGCTTTTCGGATTAGGCATATTGTTGTTCGCAGGGAGTTTGTATGCATTGGCTCTGACAGGGAACCGCATGTTGGGAATCATCACACCTTTTGGCGGGGTTGCATTCCTTTCCGGTTGGCTGCTTCTTGCCCTAGCTGCTTTCAGACCATCTATTGAGGCTGCAAGTTGAGAATTGCTCTTGCCTCTGATCATGCAGGATTTCGGTACAAATCGTTGATCCAACAACGTCTCATCGAATTGGGCCACGAAGTCGTTGATTTTGGCACTGACAGCCTCGAATCTTGCGACTATCCAGTTTTTTGCCATGCCTCTGCGTCAGCCGTTCAGTCTGGCGATTGCGAACGCGGGATCGTACTTGGCGGCTCGGGAAATGGGGAAGCGATGGTGGCGAATCGTCATCCTGGAATTCGGTGTGCCCTATGCTGGAATGAAGATTCGGTGAGGCTCGCAAGGCTTCATAACAACGCGAATATGATCTCAATCGGGGAGCGCATGATTTCGCCAGAATTGGCGCTGAAAATTGTCGAAATCTGGCTTTCCACGGAGTACGAAGGCGGAAGGCATGACGCGAGAATTGGGCAGATTGACATTTCTTGAGATTGCAAGCCAAGCTCCGCACTGCGTACAACAGAGAACAGGCATGGAGCGCGAAGCCACTATCACCCCAGTCTTCCAAGCTTCTTTGACGAAACTCGGCATCTCGGTCCGCGGAGCCGCTCTTTTGCCTAACTGTCAATTGCATCATCCTTATCTATGCAAAAAACAGTGGAGAATTTTCAAAATTCATCTACTGAAACAACCCCCCAGGACTTCCGCCCTCAATTGCAAGCGCATACGTCGTCCCATTCAAAAATCTTAAATTCAAAAATTCTGCGAATTCGGAAGGAAACTCCGCAGAAACCACAGCCAATTTGCTCGCCCAAACATATCCCGAATATCCGCCAAACGAAGGCACTAACGCCTGAAACGAACCAGTCTTCGGGAAAACAGCACCTAGTTCAGATAGCAAATCCACCATCGAATACGGACAGAAGACATGGTTGTCTGCCTGCGAAACCAGAAACCCCTTCTCGCTCAAGGCCACAAAGCAATCGGCATAGAATTCCTGCGTAAACAGTTTCTCGCTGAGTTCGCCGTCTTCTTCTTCGTAAACGTCCGTCACGTCCATTACGATCAAATCGTAAGGGTCTGAAACTCGCTTCAAAAATGCAAATGCATCTTCAATTTTCACATTCACTCTCGGATCGTCGAATGCACCATCGCTCAGTTCAGGAAGATATTTTCGGCTGGCTTCAATAACTCCTTTATCAATGTCCACTAGGTCAATTTCTTGCAAGGAACGATGCTTTACAAGTTCCCTTAAAACCCCTCCATCGCCGCCGCCAACCACCAATGCTCGCCTTGGCTCGGCAATGCTCAAAAGCGGAATATGAACGAGCGCTTCATGGTAAGCAAACTCATCGAAAGTGGAAAGCTGAACGTGCCCATCCAGAAACAGCATCTTTCCCAAGCATTCCGTGTCGTAAATGTCTATTTTTTGAAAGTCCGTTTGAATGCTTGCGATGTGCTCAGTAACTTGAACGGACATAGTGAGCTTATCGCTGCGAATCGGGAAGGTAAGGGTCATGGGTGAGTTAAAGAGTACCGCTGGCGTCTCAATTGTTTCAGGCATCCTTGAGTCACAAGCAACTGGATTGTTCAGTCAAATGGATACGGTCCATAATAGAGGCATGAAAGCCTCGCGTACTTATAAAGATCTCATTTGGCAAGACCCTGATCGGGTGAGCGGCGCCATCTGCTTCTTCGGAACCCGGCTACCAGTGCAACATATGTTCGACCACCTGGAATCGGGCTACCGGCTCGAAGAGTTTTGCGAAGCGTTTGATCTAAATTTGCAGCAAGCCAAGGCAGTATTGGATCTGGCAGCTGAGGGCTTTGACCGGTTGCTTTCAGAGGCGGCTTGAGTGCGAATCTTGCTCGATGAAAACATGCGCGTCGTTTGCTGAAAACCTGAAGCCCCATGAGACGCTCCATGTGGATGCGCTGGGCCTCAAGAGCCTAAGCAATGGAGACCTGCTTGACTACGCACGGACAAATTTTGAAGTGTTTCTCACTCTTGATCGTGGCATTTTGCATCAGCATCGCCACGTAGGCGATTTACGGGTTTTAGTCGTTCGTACTCCTGATAGCACGATAGAGTCGCTTTTGACCAGGCTAGAAGACATTCTCCAGTGGCTAGATAACTCACAACCCGGCGACCGCGATGAGATTTGATGGATTCCAATTGGG
The DNA here is from genome assembly GCA_031405735.1 of Armatimonadota bacterium. Taxonomy (GTDB): domain Bacteria; phylum Armatimonadota; class Fimbriimonadia; order Fimbriimonadales; family Fimbriimonadaceae; genus JANNJE01. Next base: position 3,808 of record JANNJE010000455.1, read on the forward strand.
CTACGCAATTGCCTCAATAACCCGCAACGTTCTTCTGAAACTCGTTCGAACCGTTGTAGTCTTAGATAATGTTTGTAGTATATGCTACAATAGTCAAATGCGTTGTCTTATATCGCTTACTCTCTTCGCATTTGCAGTTTCAGCGCAGGCAACTCCTCAGTTTTCCCGCGAATTCCAGACTTCTTGCGTCACTTGCCACGTTCATGGTGCAAAACTCAGTTCTTTTGGCGAGGCATTTGTTGCCAATGGCTACAAAATGGAAGGGTTAAAGAAGAAGCTTTCCGTTCCGCTTAGTGCATGGGTCAGTCTCCAAAATCAGAATAGAACTGTTGCCCCATACGACTTCAAGAGCGCATTCAACCGACTCGAATTGATTTCGGGAGGCACATTGGGCTCGTTGCCAGGTTCATATTTTATTGAATGGAGGGTTGTTAGCAAAGAACTTCAAGGAGACGGTAGCGAGCGCGATCGGTCAGGACGATTTGAGGATGCCTTTGTGACCTGGGATGCATCTTCAAACCTTGGAGTGCAAATTGGGCAGTTCCGCGCCCTTTCACAGATTGATGTTTCAAGACGAATCGGCTTAGGAGAGCCTATTGTCTTTTCGACTTCATTGGCAGGGAGTGCATCAAGCGATCCTCGCATTACATCACTGAGGGGCTTTTCTGTGTCCGGCCGTTCTCCTGGAATTCGCGTAGGTTTTTCGAAGAGAAAGGGCGAAGGATCCGCCGACGGAACCTACGCAACTCTTGCGGCGATGTTTCCAGGCGAGTTCAGCATTCCATTGACAGATGAGGCAAGAACCAACGCAAGCAACGAATTGGAACTTCGACCCAAGGGAATATTTGCAGAAATTTTTCAGCGCTCAGGTTCGACATCAATTGGAATCAATGGCTTTACTGGTAACAATGAACGAAGCTACTTCGGCATTGCTGGTCAGGTCAATTGCGGCAATTGGTATTTCGAAGGTGGCATTGGGCGAGCAGAAACTCAGGGCGCTAAGGAATATAGGTACTCGCTGACTGCAGATTGGATTCGCGACTTCAATCAAGCTTATGGAGTTCGAATTGAGCACCGGCAGATAGCTGGCCAAAAAATTATGGTCTCACCATACGCAAGTTGGACCTTAGGCGAGGGCACTTCAGTAGTTCGCTTTATCGCAGAGGCTAGATTTCAAAGTCAAAAATATAGCCAATTTGTATTCGAAGTTGGCATTCAGTTTTGAGAGAACCTACTTGCACTTTCGCGACGGAATTCGGTCGCTAAATTGTCGCTAGATGGTTTCTAAATCGTCTCTGAGTGTTCGAAGAACCGATTGCGTATTCGCCACTTAGCCACAATAGTGACAATAGAGACAACGGCGACCTGTTGAACTTCATTTCCCCAAAACCGAGTGCAAAAACTCGATTCCTCGTTTTATCGTGTCTATCTGAACGGGATCGCTCTTGTTGATTCCATGGGCCATTTTTGGAATGAGCGTCACTTCATTGCGGACTTTGGCTTCATCAAGTTTTTCTTTCAGCCATTTTGCCTGAGCAAATGGCACTAGTGGGTCAGATTCTCCGTGCATTGTAAAAACTGGTGCATCATCATTTGAAATCCAGTTCACAGGTGAGCATTGTTTCAAATCTTCGGCTGCATCGGCTGCCTTTTTGCCAAGAACGGCTTCCAAAACAAAATTGATTGATGGGGAGAAGTCACGCCGAAAATCAGTCGGGCCGAAAATGTTGAACACCGCTTGAGATCGGCTGGAAAGATCTTTGTATTCCATTTCACCTTTTGCATTGGTATCTCGAAATCCAAGGAGCAATCCCAAATGGCCGCCTGCGCTGGCTCCGCACGAGCCGATTCGCTTAGGGTCAATTCGATACTCACTTGATTTCGAACGTAAGAATCGCATTGCAGTTTGAACGTCATCGAGCATTGCCGGCCATTTGTGCTTAGGCGCGAGTCGGTAGCTTGTCGTTGCCGCAACAAATCCAGATTTGGCTAATTCCTTTGCCATTTCAGCCATATCTTGCCGCTTGCCGAACATCCAAGACCCGCCGTGAATCACCAAAACGGCTGGCGAAACAGAGGTTGCGGATCGCTCAGGATAGTAAATGTCCATCTTGATTTCCTCGCCACCAGCGCGGGAATATGTAACGTCTAGGCTGACAGTTGGTTCGGAGACTAAACTAAGCAAGAGCAATGATGAAAGAATCATAGTGGGATTGTAGCGCAAGTTAGATGGCTCGTTGGCAAGTTGTCACCAAATTGCTGGCATGTTGACTGCATATAGTAGACCGATCCGAACTTCAATCCACAACCCAAAACCGAAAATCCAAAATATTGCGTTGCCCATTGGAACGGGATACAATACTTTCATGAAAAGATATCTTACAATCAGCGTTTTTCTGTTCGCAGCAGTTTCAAGTTTTGCCTCGGGCCAAACCGTACGACAAGAAATTGATGCGATTTACAAGATTTGGACGAACTGCATGTCTGGCGGAAGTATGCAAGCTGCTCTAGACACCATAGACGCCTCCTATTATTCCGTTGACGCTACTGGAGCAGTTACATATAAGTCGGACATGGTTTCACAAATGAAATCCATGAAAGACATGATGCGAAAGTGCACTGTAAAAATCACGATCGAGCAGATTTCAGAATCGAAAGGCGAGGTTTGCGTCTGGGTCAAGCTTGTCGCTAAGGGTGAAATGAAGCAAGGGAACAAATGGGTGCCGTTCGATTTCACATCAAAGGTCGTGGAATCGCTGAAGCGCACACCTTCTGGCTTGAAGTTCATTTACACTCAGCATCTGCCAAGCTGAGAAAGTGCAGGTCCAAAGGAATAATAGGACTAATAGGACGTAAATGTCTTATTTGTCCTATTTCGAGTCTACTTAACCTTGCCCAGCTCAATCTCATCGTTAACAAATGAACCGCCCTTTGTTTGAACGCCATAGGAAATTGCGCCAGAGAGATTGTTCTTATTCACATAGGCTGGGTACATCATTGCCGTCTTCGCGTCCTTCTGAACGATTACCCAAGGCACGAGGAAGGACATATCGCTGTGGCTCCAATTCCCGTTGCCGTTGTGATTCCATTCATCGTCTCTCTTCCAGCCCGTTGGGAAGACAACTTTCAGGATCTTGTCGTTTGGCCACTGCTTTTGCCAAGCTTTCTTGATCACTGCGCGATACTTCTCCTTGTCTGCTCCATTGTAGCTATCTGCAGGCATCTTCACTACTCGCTGAGTGGCTTTCTTGATCGTTGCCGACCGCTTTTCGGCGACTTCCCTTAGGGCAGGGATTTTGTCGAGAACTGCCATTGCTTCCGGGTTATCGTCGCCCTTAAATGCCTGCATGATATGTGCAAGTTGAGCGTTCTCATCTAGCTGTTTGATCGCGAGTTCGCACAAGCTCCAAGCCTTGTTCTTTTCTGCACCGTCCATATGGAACTTGTACATATCAAAACGCCGGTCAGTATTCTTCTTAAAATCGTCCATAAAGGTTTTCGACTGAGAGTTGAACAGATCAAATTGCGAGCAAGTCCAACCAATTTTCTGCCAAATCAGTTTGCCAGTCTCGGTCTTCTTGTCAATATCTGGCTTGTACTTTGAGTATATCGCTTTGATTGCATCAAGTTTCTCTGTGCGCTGCTTGACTATTATCAAAAATTCGTCATTGCGCTTTTCGTCCATTGACCACGCCTTTGCATACGTGTCTGCAATGTCCATCAAAGTCTTGATATCTTCGTCAACGCCTTTCGTTGCTGAAAATGCAGTCGTGCACAGCATTGCAGACGCCAAAATCCATCCCTTTCTTGTTGCCATTTCCAAATCCTCCAACCCTGTTCAGAGTTTCGCCAAGGTTAATTTCGGAAAGTTGCACAGGGCCTCTTCGCTGTCAGAAATGCTGTAAAGGCAACGAGTGGAGCGCGGAGCAACTATTACATGATGATTTCGAGTTCGAAAAGATGAGCTCCGCATTCCGGTCCGCGGAGCCACTTGTACGCCAAACAGATAAATCACGAATCCATAGCTCCGCGAGTTTTACGGAAACGTTCTCTTCATGTGGAAAACTTCTTGGTTCAAATGAATTCAGGATTGCGTCCATTTCTCAGAAGCTATGCGCCTTCGCCGTGTCAAGATTTTTGGATTCAAGACCTTCGCCGAAAAGGCGGAGTTCGAAATTTCTGGCGACTTTGTCGCCGTTGTCGGCCCAAACGGAAGCGGTAAATCCAACATCGTGGATGCGATTCTTTGGGGGCTTGGTGAAGGAAATTCACGCCACCTTCGCGCTCAATCAGGCACAGATGTCATCTTCAATGGAAGTTCGCGGCGAAAGGCAGTCGGCTACGCCGAAGTTTCACTCCTTTTTGACAATGAAGACGGAGCACTTCCAATTCCGACGTCGGAAGTTACTGTCACCCGACGTCTCACCAGGGCAGGCGAATCTGAATACAGCATCAACCGCCAAACTTGCCGACTTCGCGACGTATTAGAACTTCTTGCAGACTCCGGATTAGGCCGTGCAGGCTACGCGATCGTCGGCCAAAAGGAGATCGATCAAGCTCTTGCTGCTTCAGCCGAGGACAGACGTTCTTGGGTAGACGAAGCGGCGGGAGTTCAGCGATATCGAGCCCGAAAGGTTGAGTCTCTCCGTCGTCTGGTTTCAGCAAAGGATCATCTTTCTAGAGTTGCCGACATTCTCAAAGAAATCGAAAGCCAGCGCGATCCGCTAGCCGCAGAAGCCGAAGTGGCGATTCGGTACAAGAGTGCCCTGACCTCATTGCGCGAAATCGAAAGCGGGCTTCTGGTTTCGGAAGTGATTTCTACTAATGCCGAACTCAACAAACTCGAGAGCAGCCTTCAAAGTTCTGCCGCCACGATTCGCCGAGAAAACGAGATAGCGAACAAAGCCGACGACGAAATCTCCCGGATCGGAAACAAGATTTCAGTCATCGAAAGCGATTTGGATTCGATGCGGGCGACCCTGCAGTCAACTCTCACGCAAATTGAGCGACTCGAATCAACCGTTCAATTGGGACATCAAAGATTGAAGTCGTTTGAAGATTTGGAAGCCAACTTTGACGACGAAGCCGAGCGAGCCCAAAAGCGCCTAGAGGAAATGAGGGCTGAAATCGAAGTTTTGGAAAAGGAATGGCAAGCAGAGGAAGCAGAATTCACTAGAATCTCAGAAGAGTGCGTTGGGGTCGGCGAATCGGCATCAAAACTGAAAATCGAACTTGTCAAGGCAGAATCTGAACTCGATTCCGGTCGAAAGGCGCACAATTTGAGCCTTCAGGCTGAAGCTGAGAAGAAACACCGGCTGACTAGGCAAAAAGAGATCAAGCGAGAACTTGATTCGGCAAGAAAGAATATTGCCGATGTGGAATCTGCATCGAAAGAAGCAAGCGAACAATTTGAAACCGCCCATGCCAAGTTAAAAGGGACTGAGGAGCAGCTTCGAGCTCGGATAGATCAAGTCGAATCTGTGAAGAAATCTGGACAAGATCGGTCCGTCGCCTTGCGAAGCGACCTTGCTCAACAAGCTTCATTAGAAGGCAGAAAGCGGGGAATCGAAGCTACGATTGAATCCCATGAGGGGCTCGCACAAGGCCCGAGGGCCGTTCTGGATGCAGTCGAATCAGGAAAGATTTCCGGCGATTTTGTGCCTGTAGGGGAAGCGATTTCGGTCAGCAAAGATCTCGCGTTGGCTATTGAAGTTGCACTTGGCGCATCGTCAAACGACCTGATCTGCGATTCCGAAGAAGATGCAAAACGGGCAATTGGATACCTAAAGGAAAATCGGGCAGGCAGGGCAACCTTTCAACCGATTCCGCTGATGCGGCCGCATCAAGTGCCATCCGAAGCGAAGGCACTTTTAAAGGAAGCCGGAGTCATTTCGTTTGCAAATGAAGTTGTGGATTGCGAGCCTAGATTTCAGCCTGTGATTGATGCGCTTCTGGGAAGAATCCTCATCGTTGAAACGTTGGAATTCGCCCTGAAACTCGCCAAGACTTCGGGATGGAGCCGATTGGTCACCCTGGAAGGGGAATTGGTTCATTCGGGCGGCGCAGTAACAGGCGGAAACGGTGCGCGGATCGCTTACGGAGTCGTGCAGCGAAAAGCCGATCTGGAAGCCATCGAAGAGGAACTCGCAGAGATTTCTGCAAGAGTAAGCAAGGTGGAAAAGGAATCCGCAAATGAGTCGAGCCAAATTGAGGAAATTGAAACCCAGATTGCAAGCTTAAAGGAGCTTCAAGAAGTCCAAAAGATCGAATCGGCAGAGGCAAACCAATGGGCTTCGCAGGTTCATCATGAACTCCTCGCGACTCGAAAGGAAATTGAAAAACTCGAAAGGGAAATTGAGTCTATGCAAACTCAAGACGCGGCAATTATTGAGCCGGTTGACCTAGAGAAATTGGAACGGGCAAGAGACC
>JANNJE010000456.1:0-3434 GCA_031405735.1 Armatimonadota bacterium
ATCGGCTTCGACGGTTGAAATTCGGTTGTCCATAAAGTGCCCTTCGATGCGCGTGATACAGGTGAAGTTCCTCCCTCGCTCTGGTCATTCCAACATACGCTAATCGTCTCTCTTCTTCAAGTTCAGAATCATTTTGCATGGACCTAGAATGTGGGAAGACCCCTTCCTCCATCCCGACCAAAAACACGACTGGAAATTCAAGTCCCTTTGCTGAATGCAATGTCATCAAAGTCACTGCGTCGCCGCCCGAATTAAGACTGTCTACGTCCGCTACTAATGCGACGTTTTCCAAGAAATTTCCAAGAGATGGCTCTTCAGCATTTCGGTCGTACTCCGCCGCAACATTCACTAATTCTTGAAGGTTTTCTAGCCTGCCGCGAGCTTCCTCCGAAGTGTCCGTGCGAAGCATGTCCAGATATCCTGAAGCCTGCATCAAGTGCTTCAAAACCGTCATGATCGAACCACCTTCCGCAAGGTCTCTTGCCCCAGTCATTGCCTTAACAAATGCTTCGACTCCCTTTGCCGCCTTTGGCTGAAGAGATTGAACAAGATCCGCCGACACAAGTGCCGACCAAAGTGGCTCGCCTCGCTGAGACGCCCATTGTTCGATCGCCAAAAATGTTGTTCCACCGATGCCGCGTGTTGGTTCATTGATGACTCGGCGAGTGGAAACATCGTCATTCATGTTCAAAACGAGCCTAAGATAAGCGATCATGTCCTTGACTTCTTTTCGCTCGTAAAATCTTTGGCCGCCCACCAAAACATGCGGAATTCGCATCATCAAAAATGATTCTTCCATCACTCGCGACTGGGCATTGGTTCGATACAAGACTGCAAAGTCGCCGTACTTCCGCCTGCCAGAATTCACATCTCGCAATACGCCATCTACAACCGCCATGGCTTCTTCGTGCTCGGTTCCATGCTGCATGAGCGAAATCAATGCTCCATCTGCATTTTCAGTCCATAGCTCCTTATGAGCTCTGCTTCGATTACGCTGAATTACCGCATTAGCAGCCATAAGTATCGCTTTAGTCGAGCGATAATTCTGTTCCAATTTGATGATTTTTGCTTCTGGATAATCGGACCCGAATCGAAGGATGAGAGATACATCCGCCCCTCGCCAACCATAAATGCTTTGGTCGTCATCGCCAACAACCATCAGATTTCGGTGCTTTTCAGCGAGGATTTGAATCAAGCGATACTGAGCAAAATTTACATCCTGATACTCGTCAACCAAGACATGCTGAAACCTATCTTGGTACTTCGCGCGAACATCTTCTCGCTGTTCTAATAGCCTAACCGCAAAGTAAAGAATGTCGTCAAAATCAAGCGCGCTCGCTTTCTGCAACAAACTGTTATATGATTTGTACACATCTGAGGCGATTTTTTCTACAAATCCGGTGGCTGATTCGGCATATTGCTCTGGCGTTTTTAGCTGCTCCTTGGCATGAGAAATTTCGTTTAGAATAACCCTTGGCTGAATTGACTTCTCGTCAAAATTCTTTTTCTTCAGAATTTCACGAATCAGGCTAACCTGGTCGCTGTCATCGTAAATGACGAAATTTCTGTCTAGGCCAATCGAAGCCCCATCTATCCTCAGCATTCGAGCGCAAATCGAATGAAAAGTGCCCATCCAAAGCTGTTTGGCATTTTCGCCAACCATGCTTTCAATTCTGTCGCGCATTTCACGGGCGGCCTTGTTTGTAAACGTCACCGCAAGTATTCTGGAAGGTGGAATTCCGGAACCAATCAGTCGTGAGATTCGAGCCGTTATGACCCTCGTTTTCCCAGAACCTGCACCTGCAAAGACCAAAACTGGCCCGCCAGGCCATTCGACCGCTTCCTGCTGGGCTGAATTGAGGTCGATTGCTGTAGAAGCAGTAGACATTGGATATCTATTATGGGAGAAAAGGAGCGAAAGTGCTGGGAGTTGAGTGTGGAAAACTTAACGAGTTATCAGCACTCACAGAACACGATAAAGGCTCCATACCTGTCAAAATATGGTTTAGGCATCTGACAATTCGCTTTTGTCTGTTGGTTCGCTATTTAGAATCTCGTTCGCCAAACTCAGCGCAAGCCTTCTCAATTTCTGCCCATTTTTGTTGCGATAGAACCAAAGTCGCCATTTTGTTGTCTTTTCCAGAAGGCATGCTTGAACGTAAATACAGTAGGGCCTTGTACGTCTTGGTGCATTGTGGACATGCCTTGAGATGTCGGCGAACATACCAGCCCCAAATGCAAAGCCTTCGGTTCTCGACTTGCCGCAATAGCGCTTTGCGCATCCAAAAGCAAGGCTCAATTGGTTCAGTCATTGGCATCTTCTCCATTTTGAATCGAGGCAATGGTCCGCGCCATAATTAATCGAGCTCGAGCAAGGCGCGAACGCACGGTTCCGATTGGAATCGCCAAAACCATGGCTGCCTCAGCGTAATCAAGTCCGTCAACATCAACAAGAATGACGCACATCTTTTGGTCGCTTGAAAGTGAATCAATTGCAGTTTGCAAAACGGGATCGAGTTCTGATTCAAACAAAGGTTGCGGAGCTGACATTCGCTCTCCAATCAAACAATGATCGGTTTCAATTGAAACGAACCGTCGTCTCTGCCGTATTTCGAGACGAAATACATTCAAGACCACTTTGAGAACCCAGGGTCGAAAATTCTCGAAATCGCTGAATTTGCCGGATCTGACCGATTTGAACGCAGAAACAATTGACTCTTGAACCGTTTCTTCTGCACTATTCCGATCACCTTCCCAAAGTCGAAGTGCCATTCGAAGCATTACTTCTTGATTGGCTTTCGCGAGTTCCATAAAAACTTTGTCGTCATAACAAGCTCGTTGCGGTTCGGTTTGAACCGCCGCGATTTTCCACCACCGTTTATGAGCAGAGGACGGCGTCACTCTCTGTCAATGCACAACTTGCAAAAAGAGTTCCACTTTTTTGAGCTAGACAAAATTCGAACCCAAAATGCGGCGGCGGAACTTCTGGTCGGTCTTGTGTATTCCGGTATGGGCGAATTCATACGCCCAAAAGAAACGGAGGAAATTCAATGAAAAATAAATTCAAATTGACGGCAATCGCCGCACTCGCAATGGCAAGTTCTGCCGGGTTCTCGCAATACACTTTTCGCGTTGTAGCCCACAATTTGCAAGGGCCGACGGGCATAGCGGTAGCCGGCCATGGCCCGTTCAAGACTCTTTACTTCACTCAGGTCCCTACTCCTGGAGTTGGCGGCGGCAGCGGCGGCACGAATTCGGTAAAAGCGATGAACCTGCGCTTTGGATTCATGGAAACAATCAGCATGGGTGAACCCGAGCCCCTTAACTTAGCTTTCTCTCGTGGCGAACTCTATTGGACTTGCAGTTCCGCTGGCGTCATCTTGAAGCGCAACCGATGGGGAGCCATTGCACCAATACTAACTGGTTTAAGAAGG
>JANNJE010000457.1:0-3177 GCA_031405735.1 Armatimonadota bacterium
CGCATCGTCAATGTAGGCAGTTCCCGATTCCCACAAAACCGTTGGAATTCCGATGACCGCAAGAGTTGACCACCATGCCGCAGGTTTGCCAAACCATTGGCGCACGAGTCCAAAAACTGTTAGTGATCCGAAGAACACATAGCAGGCAGAAAACGCTTTCGCACCTGCCGCCCCGCCCCATTGCAAGCCAAACAAGTACAAATTGTCAACCAGAAACGGAAAATTGCTGTGGTGAATGAAGGAAATGTGATCAATTTGCCCGTGCTGCAACCATAATTTCGGAACAGCAAGATGGTATGCGAGTGAATCCCAGTCTAGCGAGTCGCTTGGCCCCGCCGCACTAATCAAAGCGAATAATAAGGCAATGCATGCGCCAACTCCCGCCAAAAGCCAAAGCCCATTTTCTAGTCGGAACGATACCGATGGATAGAGGCTCCTCCAACCGAAGATGCCAACAACCACAACAACTACTGCGATAGCCCATACGAATTGGCCCAAGAAACCGTTCGCAAAGACTCCCAGAAACAGCACAGCACCAGCCGTTCCAAGACCAAAGAGGCCAGCAAATCCAAGCCTTGCCGCAGGGTCGAAATTCATCGTCCACTTCCGAACAATGAGATCGCCAACTCCCATAGAGAGAGCGCAAAACAAAAGTGTGATAGCAACGCCAAGCACGGGCAAAGTATAGCGGGTATCGTTTGCCCATGCTCCGCCTTTGGCGCATCTATTCCGTCTTTCTGAAGAGCTCGCTACAACGAGATATGGAATTTCGTGTAAATTTCATGGCCAAACTGTTACAAAACGTCACTTGGACGGGATTCTTCATTTTGATTCTGCTTGTGGTCTACAGCAAGACAGATAGTGTCGGTGGATGGAATCGGGGCGCGGGGTTTTTGCTTGCTGGCACGATTTTCCTACTCGATCATGTGATGCGAGGCTTCTTCTTTTCGGTAATCGAAATTCCCGAGAGCATTCGGCAAGGCTCGCTCGATTTTGTTCTTACAAAGCCAGTAGATTCGCAATTCTGGGTTTCGACGCGAAAGTTCGACATTGCTCAAATCGGTGCGATATTAGTTGCGATCGGTGTAATTGTTTATGGGACGGTAACGGCAGGCTTTCATCCAACATTTTTCGATATTGTAGGATTTTCCATGTTGATGGCTAGTTCAATTCTGATCTTCTACAGCCTGAATTTCATGATGATGACGCTTGCAATCTATTGGGTTCGGGTGGACAACCTGTGGGTGCTAAGCGACACGGCAATGGGTATGTGCCGATTTCCAATAGACATTTATGGCACCTGGGTGCAGAAAATCTTTACGTATGCGGTTCCTATAGCGTTTTTGGCTCACTTTCCTGCATCTCAACTGAAATCAGGAGCGCAACCGATTGTAATTGCCGGCGGGGTTTTGTGGTCGCTTGTGATGTTTTTGATTGCAAGGTGGTTCTGGCAGCGGTCGTTGATGAGCTATGGAAGTGCGAGCAGTTAACTCAATTTCCGAATCCCGTTCCGATTCCTATTGGCTGCCCCTGAGTTCCAGTACCAAAAGGGGTGGAGAATGGCAGCGCTTTGATTCGTAGGAAGAAATACACTTGGCGACCGGGGCGGAAGCCAACATTATTCTCTAATACCTGAAGGACTGCTTCCGTGCAATGCATGTCGTAAATTAATGAAAACTGCTTTGTATCAAACTGTTTTGTGTATCCATTGTAGTTAAGTAAAGCACTTGCTGTAACTTTGCCAAGTTTTAATCCATCCACAAATAAATTTAGATTCGCCCATGTACCGCGAATGCCATCATATCGTGCACCAATGCCATAAAAGGTGTTCGCTCGATCAATTGAAATATCAATTCGAGTGTTTGACCATTTGCTGAGCGTTGGATCATAAGTTGATAATCCTCGAGCTAGAATGGAATCATTGGGCCGATATTCAGTGCGGAGTGAAACCTGTTGCCAAGCAGTTTCTAAGTTGTTTTCTTTGTATCTAAAGTCGTACCCAGTCTGAACACCAATTGAAATCGCTCGACTTGGGTGTGCGCTAAAATCAGCAGTAGCGACGTTTGATTGGCCTAGCCGATCAAATGAAAGCGGTGTGAACCCGGTAGGTTTCGAATAATTGTATCGAATTGTTAGAGCCGTTCTTTCACTAAACGATCTTCTGAATGAAGTGTTTACAATCGCGGAGTACTGTGCCGTATTATCCGAGTACATGCTTTGTCTAAAACGTAAATTGCCCCCAAACGATTGTATTGAACTCGACTCATCTGGCTTGCTGACATTGATATCAAAGTGTGCTCTTCCAATATGGGAAGTTGTTGCAGAATTCGCAAATTCTCCAATCGAAAGCTGTGTCGAAAATGGCAGGTTCTTTGCGAACTTTGGGCCGAAGAGGCGGTTCGAATCGGTCCTTACCAGGAGCACCGGAGTCCTATCCGCCGAGGAAAAGAAATTCGTTGTATCGCCGACGGGTATGGTTCGCTGGTACTCGATTTCGGCGACGGCCTTTTTGACATCATGCGACCCTCGAAAGCTGATTTCAACCTGCTCTCTTCTTACGGAAGAAGACACAAACTCGGAGCGATTCTGCACCCAGTTGACTCCTAGGTTCCACCGAGTCAATCTCCCGAAACTTCGATCATCTGAAATACCAACCGTTTGCGTAACAGTCTGAAATGTGGTGCCCTGATTGGATGTTCGATAGAAGGAAATCCTGGTGTTGTTTCGGCCGTTTGGCAACTGAAGGCTCGCTCTAGAAGTCCAAATTGTGTTTTCAGGCGCATTTAGGTAGTTTCTTTGCTGATACTCCGCCGCCGGCACCACCGCCGCCTTCGCCGCCGCCGCGTCCAACGCCTGCAATCGCTCCGCATCGGTCCGGGGTAATTGTCGGAAAGGCATGGGGTTGCTCCTTCATGAAAGAGAATCAAACGCATTCGTGAGAAATGTCGCGGTGATCATATCCCTGCCCGATTCGCTTGGCAAATCATTTCCATAAAATACACGCCTCGGCCCGTCCCATTGCGCGCAACGACCGCGAAAGTTTTTCGGTTCGGCAACTCGTTGCGCGCAACAACTCGCGAAATCAATCACCGACGCCATCTGCTACGCGCAACAACCCCCGAAAACAATCGCCGTCGCCCTCTGCTGCGCGCAACAACCCCCGAAAACTATCGCCGT
>JANNJE010000458.1:0-1322 GCA_031405735.1 Armatimonadota bacterium
TCGCGTTCCGCTTTTCGCTTTTCGCGAATAACGATTAACGAATCGCGAGCTGACGGGCTGTCACGCCCGCGCACTCCCCAAAATCGTTCACAATGTTCCAAATGGAAACCATGGACGTCTTTCGCAAAAACTTTCTCGTAGTCGGCTTGCCCGATTCAGTCATCCAAGAAATCTCCGATCTTGGTACCTTTGAGGCGTTTGCAGCTCGTGATGTCATGATCCGAAAGGGCGACCGCAGCGCCGACCTTTACGTCATTCTGGACGGGACAGTTGACGTCATGTCAGACAAAGACGATGTTCTGGCCACAATTGGCGCTGGCGCACTGATTGGGGAAATCGCACTTGTTGACGCCCAGCCGCGCTCAGCGGATGTTGTTTGCCGCGGGCTTACAAAGGTCATCAAACTCCCTGCAAACGATCTTCGCCGATTCATGGCGGGCAACAAAGATGCTGGATTTATCATGCTTGCAAACCTTACAAGGGTGCTTTCGATGCGGCTCCGCAATGCGTCGATCGTCCTAGAAGAGCTGAAGGAAAAGGCAAAAGAAGATCCTTGGAAGTATGCGCTTTAGGGAAGTTGTTGGTTGTCGGCTGGCACCGTGTACCTGCGTACTGATTCTCTCTCGCTGAATTCAAGGTAAGTTTTGCAATATGCCTCGCCGCGCAGTTGCCATAGACCTTGGAGCCTCGTCAGCGAGGTTTGCGCTTGGGGAGCTAAATTCTGAGTCCACAATCCACAATCCAAAATCCAAAATAGATTTCCAAATCATCGAACAAGTCCCCCACTCGCCCCTCAACTGGAACGGGCACGAAGTCTGGGATATTGACTTCCTCCTCGATTTCTGCCGAAAAGCACTAAATTTTGCAAAGGACAACGGCGCAGAATCCATCGGAATTGATACGTGGGGCGTAGACCATGGATTTATTGGAACCGACGGAAAGCTGATCCAGCCACCGATTTGCTACCGAGACCATTCGCACGTTGCGATGTTTGAAAAGATGAAAGAGCATCGGTCGTGGCTCTATGCGCAAACTGGAATTCAGCATCAGCCTTTCAATACCATTTATCAGCTTTTGGCGAGGAAAGAAGAGCAGCCTGAGCTTTTTGCTCGGAAAAAGAACGGAGTCTGAATGTCTCTATCGACCGATTGCAGCCAGTGTGGATTTCACGACGAACGACACATTAACGAGCCACTAACGATTCAGGAACTGACACGACTTTTGAACAAAGAACACGAGGAGAGTTCTCCTGGTTGCGACAACAGTCCACAAAACTTCGTTGTCACAGGTGAAACTAAGGTCATCGACTTTCAACAAGCGAC
>JANNJE010000459.1:0-2956 GCA_031405735.1 Armatimonadota bacterium
GCTCACAATCCATAGTAAGCGCAGATCCACTTGGAACCAAGGCGGACATTCTTACAGCCGCTACCAGTTCACCCGCAACCGGTAACTCTGTCTGGAGCATTTTGCAGACGATTCTCGTGCTCGGAGTTGTATTGTTCGTACTCAAAGTATTTGGTCCAAAACTAATTTCAAAATTCTCCAGAAAGTTAGTTACCCATACGACTGGGCAGATTAAAGTTGAAGAATCGGCAACCTTTGCTGGGGGTTCCCTATACGTAGTCGAAGCACGTGGAAAATCACTCTTGCTTTGTGTTGGCGCAAATGGTGTGACATGCCTTAGCGAATTGGAATCGAAATCAAAAACTGATGTTCAGCCTCTATTTATGGATATGGTTGACGAAGAAATTGAATCTCAAGTTGCAAACCCTCGACCAGTTCAAGCTGCTGTTTACCTCGAAGAAACTGAGGAACCCGCGAAGCCAATTGTAACGAATTCTCTGCTGCGAAACCCTGAAATCCAGCAATTACGCAGAAGACAAACCACTTCTGTTTAGGTAATGAATATGGCATCTCTGAGGTCTGCCCCTGTGTTGCGAATCCTGCTGGTAATTCTGCTGGCACTAGGCGCAGGTATGGCGGTTGCGCAGTCCACTGCCATTATGCCAAGTGTGAAGCTCGAAGTCGGTAAATCGGGTGGACAGGACGACATCGCGTCGTCGCTTCAGATTCTCGCGCTACTAACCATCCTTTCTGTTGCTCCGGCTATTCTTATTTTGACAACTGCGTTTTCGCGCATTGTAATCATTTTCAGCTTTTTGCGTCAGGCATTAGGCACACCTTCGATACCGCCAAACCAAGTCGTCATCGGCCTAAGTTTGTTCTTGACCTTCTTTGTGATGGGGCCAACCTATACCCAGATCAATGAGAATGCACTCCAACCGTATTTAAAGAAAGAGATCAAGTTCGACGCAGCGCTCGCCCAAGCTGAAAAACCGATTCGATCCTTTATGATCAAGAACACCTACAGCAAAGATTTGCGGATGTTTTTGGACATTCGGCAGGAGAAAACTGTGACTCGCGAAACTGTTCCTCTTGTTGCTCTCATTCCTGCATTTATCATTAGCGAGCTGAAAACTGCGTTTATTATTGGTTTTTATATCTTTATTCCGTTTTTGATTATTGATTTGATCGTAGCTAGCGGCCTTATGAGCATGGGCATGATGATGCTTCCTCCTACGGTCGTTTCTTTGCCTGTCAAGCTCCTTGTGTTTGTGTTGGCAGACGGATGGGCGACGCTAGTTTCCGCGATTTTACAGGGGTACCGATAGCTCATGGATGCTTCCTCGGCACTGGATGTTGCTCAGCAGGGGATTCAAGTTGCCCTAATGGTCAGCATGCCTGGGCTTGCGCTAACTCTCTTTCTGGGCCTTGCGGTTTCAGTATTTCAAGCTGTGACGCAAGTTCAAGAAATGACCTTGACGTACGTTCCTAAAGTACTTGGAATGGCGATATTGCTGACTCTGATGGGCAACTGGATGCTCCAAAAACTAGTGGCATACACCACTTTTTGTCTAGAGCAGGCTTCGAGGGTGGGCTAATGCCGCTTGATGCCGACCTCATTTTTGGGTTCTTTTTGGTCTTCGTGAGAGCTTCGGCGATGCTCATTAGCTCGCCAGTGTTCGGAGCGCAGCACACGCCAGCGAACATTCGGGTGATGACAACTCTTTCGATTGCAGCCGCGTTGACTTTGGCGCTCAAACCGCATTTGCCATCCGCCCCGCAAGACTTGATTACCTTTGTTGGAGCCGTTGCAAATGAAGCTGTCGCTGGGCTTCTTTTGGGAACATTCGTCAGCTTTGTATTTCTTGCAATCCAAATGGCAGGTTCGTTCCTCGATTTCCAAATCGGACTCGGTTCCAGCCAGATCATGAATCCCATAACGGGTGTTCCAGTAACAATCGTCGCCCAGATGAAGTTCTTGCTTGCAGTTGCTATTTTTCTTGCAATGAACGGCCATCATGCAATGTTTCGGGCTTTTGTCCTGTCGTACGATGCGATTCCCTCCATTTCGATGACCTCGTTGGGTGCGCTACAAGGCCACGTTGTCACGATGATTGGAGCCATGAGCCTGTTGGCTCTTCAGATTTCTGCTCCAGTCGCCGCTGTGAGCATCATCATTGATGTCGGCCTCGGACTGGTTAACAAAGCCGTCCCGCAAATGCCAGTGATGGTTGTTGGGATGCCCGCGAAATTGATGGCGGGCATTTTGGGTCTAGGGGTAATCCTCCCAGCTTTGGTTTCTGGTGTTGATGCTGGTGTCAACCACGCATTGGATTCTCTATGGAATGTTTGGAAGGCGGGTTAGGTCATGGCGGATTTTGCAGGTGAGAAGACAGAACAGGCAACGCCGCGCCGCAAGCAGGACGCTAGGAAAAAGGGCACCGTTGCCAAGTCCGTTGATTTGACCAACGCACTTGTCATTTTCGGGATCCTCCTAGCTCTGCCATTTATTGCAGCTGGCCTAGGTAGCGCGATGATGCAAAGCGTGACGACTGGCATTGGAAATATCCCAACATCTGTTAGCCCAAGCGAGATTTCTAGATACTTTTGGACGATCGGAAGGCCATCCTTTTTAGCATTCGCCCCACTCGTACTTATTGCAATGGTCGTTGGGGTTGCAGCGAATTTCGCTCAAGTTGGCTTTGTACTGTCCGGGGAAGCGCTTTCGCCATCGCTATCAAAAATCAACCCATTTGCAGGATTCAAGAGGCTGTTTTCGGCTCGCACGACCGTGGAAGGCATCAAAGCAACCGTCAAATCTCTGCTGTTCGGTTACCTGGCATATGGCGTGCTGATGGCGCATTGGGACGAGTTGATGAAACTTTCTTGGACCACTCCAGCTGCCTCACTATCGTTGACAGGCGAGATTCTTCGACAAATCTTCTTGCGAATAGCAACTTCATGGCTGGTTCTTGCC
>JANNJE010000460.1:0-5942 GCA_031405735.1 Armatimonadota bacterium
AGTTAGATCGCAAAGAAGGTCTCGGACATGCTCTTGGCGGTCGCCTCGTTTGCCGGTTTCAAGGTCAATCTCAACTGCGCTATGGTTTCTGGCGGCGATATCAATTGCGTCAGCAGCGGCGTTGGCCAATCTGGAGCGGCCGATCCCTGTGTGCAATATGACGCCTGACGCATTGATCACCCTTCTGACAGAAGGCGAAGTCATTTGAACTGCAAAGGAGAATGCAAATTCAGAGATTTCCTCAGGAGTCGGAATTTCTCCATTTGTCCCAGCACTCGATCTCGCGTGAGCAATCGCGTTTCGTGCCGCACTCATCCGAACAGGTTCAGAAAACGCCGCCAATTTAGAATCTTGAGCCAAAACATCTACTTTGGGCAGGTTGCGAAGCGAGGACATAGAACGATTGTAGCCTCCAAACGATAATTTTCACAACCAAACAAAAGTCCCAATCGTATAGGACTTCACGGATATTATTAGAAAACAGGTGTAGAATTTAACTGTGAGCACAACTCCTCCTCCATTTAGCTATAACGAAGGCAAACGCAAGGGCAACAATACTGGCCTTATCATCATGATCGTACTTGCTGTGCTAGTCGGCGGTTGCATCCTCCTTGTTGGCATGGGGGCTTGGATGGCTATGAAGGGATTAGGTCAGCTAAAGCCAATAGTTGGATGCCAGTTAACTTTTGAATCTATGCATGAAGCGATTCAAGATTACGCCGAAGAGCACAACGGCAAACTACCATCCGCCGAAAAGTGGCAAGACGAGATGAAGCCGTACGTTGCAAGACATTTAGGCCGCCTTGTTAAGAAAATGAAGGACGAGGACGCTGGGTGGATAATGAAAATCATGGATGTTGAAAAAGATTGGGGATGCTATAAGGGCGATACGGAAGAAATGACTGGAATCGCATTCAACAAATCTCTCAGCGGCAAAAAGGTTGATGATATAGAATCAAAATCAACTTCGGTAATACTTTTTGAAATCGAAGCACCCAAAAGGAATGCTTCCGAAGATTTCAAGAGTCTTGATCCAAAAGATTCTCCAAAGATTTTTGGAAGCATTCGCGGATGGTACGAAGTCACCTGGGATGGGGTCGAGAACAACGGGAATTCAGATATGGACATCGGAAGTTCAAGACGTGTACGTGTACGCACTTCAACCGATTCGAGCAACGAAACTTCTACTTCCGAAGGCAACTAGTCAAATCGGCGGTACAATCCCGCTCATGCGATGTCTGGCTACTATTCCTTTGGCAGTGTGTCTTTTCCTCACTGGGCTTGCCTTTGGGCAAAATTCCATTAACACAAAGACAGAACTTGCCAATCTCCAAAAGCTCGAAAACCTTCAAGTAGCTTCAAAAACCAAGTTCCAGAAAGCTCCTAAGGACGCTAAGAAGCGAAAGGAATACATTTCCCTAACCTTGACGCTGGCAAACAACGTTCAAGCTTCGATGGCTCTGAGCAGCAAAGAAAAATATCCCAAATCGCTACGCCTGTATAGAGAAGTTCTTAAAACTGACCCGAAAAACGCGGAAGCAAAGGAAAATAAAGAACGCATCGAAATGATCTATCGAAGCATGGGCAGGCCGATACCAAAATAGTCTGAGGGGAAGAGCGTTTCGATGATCCCTAGTGAAGCAAAGATAAACGACGAAGGAAAACATTTCGCGCTCTTAGTAGCTGTCGTAGTTGCGGCAATTAGCCTTTTGCCAATTTTGATCGGCACGGTCATGTCGAATGCCAATAATGCCTTTGTTGGTTACCCGTATGCGACTGACGATCACATGGTTTATGCGGCTTGGATGAGGCAAGCGCAAGATTTCAGGTTCTTCTTTGATAATCGGTTTGCCGTGGAGGCTCAGCCCGGACTTACCGTTCACATTTACTTCTTGGTTTTGGGTTTGTTTTCAAAGATCGTGGGAATTCCATGGGCTACGGCCCTAGCCAAAGCGTTTTTTTCTGGCTTTTTTGTAATTTTGTGCCAAAGACTGCTGCGGAAATTTACCGAAGACTTGTACTCGATAAAGCTCATTTTAGGGCTTGTTGTATTGGGCGGCGGAATCGGCGTAATGGTTTGGCACAAATTTGGCGAAGCAATCACCACGGAAGTTAACGAGCAGTTGACGGACGCACTACAGGGCAGGCTTCCCACGGACGTTTGGCAGCCAGAAGGGTTCGTTTTCCCCTCCATGCTCACTAATGGCTTGTTTATGGTTTCCCTGTGTCTTATGGTTGGGATCGTTATTGCTCTACTCGAGGCAAGGGAATCGTGGAAGCCAGTTCTATGGGGAGCCGGATCTGTGTTTGTACTTACAAACATCCATTCATACGATGTTCTCTTGATGCTTTTGGTTTCGGTAGGATTCATTGCGATTAGTTCCGCACGAAAGCGGATGACAGGCAGTTGGCTCTTGCGCTGTGCAGCCATATTTGCGGGTGGAATTCCTTCTGGTTTGTGGATCTACTGGGTGCTCCAAAAGGATCCGGTTTTTCAGGCTCGGGCTGCCACGCTAACGTACTCTCCGAATTTCCGACAAGTGGTCTTTGGATATTCGATTTTGTTGGTTTTGGCGATTGTCGGATTCTTTTTTGTAAATCGAAAAGCCGATGAGCGATTTCCAATGCGGCGGGTACTAGGTGGCCTGGGAGTAATCGCAGTTATCGCAAGCCTATACTTTATTGCACCAAATCATCGGGACGGATATTTCATGACTCCTGCGGTGTTCGCAGGGGTTTTCATTGCGATGATTGTTAGCGGTTGCCTTCTTTCGGGCGACAATGATATGTTCAATTTTGTTCTTGCCTGGGCACTGGTTGGATTAGTGGCGATGTACTTCCCTGCCCTGTTTCAACGCAAGCTTGCTATTGGACTCAGTATTCCGTGGGCAATTTTGGCAGGGATGACATTGTCGTCTTTGTTAAGAGAGCGACCGGGATCATTGCGAACCGTTGCAAGTGCCCTCGTCGTTTGTGTTGCAGGTGCGAGTTCGGTACGTTGGCTCGAACGCGAACTGTGGTTTATCAAAGACAGGGTAAGCCGAACCACGACACATCCGCTATTTTTGTCAAGGACAATGCAAGACATCATTGTAACTCTTAACGACCGAAGTTCAGAAAAGCGAACAGTGATTGCAATCCCAGGGGCGGCAAACAGCAAGTATGATGGCGAAGATCCTAATGACATTGATGAATTTGGCCCGCCAATTATCGCAGATTTGAACCCGATAATTTCTGGACTTACTGGCTCATACACTTATGCAGGCCACTGGAGTGAGACCCCCGACTACCTTGCCAAGAGAAAGAACGCCTTAAAGTTCTTTATGACTAACACGCGGCCGGAATTCCGCCAGTCCGTTATTGATAAAATTGATCCGAGTTCTTCCGTTTATGCTATTGGGCCTACCTTTGGAACGTTCGGCCAGAATGGTAAATCTGGCTTTGCTGATCCGGAAACGTTTGGTGAGGTGATCGTTAAAGGCAACGATTACGTTCTTGTGAAAATTCGGTAGTTTTGGTTTTCGGTTGTTCGCAGTAAGCGGTTGGAAGTTGGCGGTTCGCGGTTGGCAGTTGGCGGGTTTATGGGACAAATGGGACTCATTCGCCCAACTAAATTCGGAGTCAGCTACCAATAACCGATAACCGATAACCGACAAACCTAATTCGGAGGCTCAACTGGTTCAGGTTCGGAACTGCCTGCAATTCCTGGTGGAGCCGCAATTGGCGCCTTGGCTGTTTTGTTGATGGCTATGATCCTTGGAGACCCGGCATAGTTGCTTCGATTGAGCACCTCTCGCT
The DNA here is from genome assembly GCA_031405735.1 of Armatimonadota bacterium. Classification (GTDB taxonomy): domain Bacteria; phylum Armatimonadota; class Fimbriimonadia; order Fimbriimonadales; family Fimbriimonadaceae; genus JANNJE01. Next base: position 3,799 of record JANNJE010000460.1, read on the forward strand.
TCACTTCTTTTCCGTTCAGCATGACGATTCGATAGACAGAAACCGCATGGCCGGAACTTCCCTTTTCGATCACCTTTTGCTTGCCAAACGGCAATGAGCCGTCATGCTCGTATTTCAGACCTCGTCCCCAACTGCGATGGCCGAAGGTCTGTAGTTTGACTTCTTGTCCAATTACCTTTGTCCCCAGAATTCGGAATGTCAGTTTGCCGGGCTCGTAAGTTCGCGAAATTGCGATTGGCAGATCGGTGTCATTTTGGAACTTGAAGTCTAGGCTCGGCCAAGAGACAGTGCAGTCCCTACCTAGTGCCAAGTAAGCACTTGGCAAGGAATGATTGCTCCTCAAAAGCACTTTCAGATTTGCATATACAACCGAATTGTAAAGCGTTCCGGAGACTTGGCAAATGCCTCCGCCAATTCCTACATCGTGCCTTCCGTTCGCGATCACTGGCGCAATTTGGTACCCGTCTTCCATCGTTCGCTGACCGACGGTCTGATTGAAGCTAAAACTCTCGCCCGGCATCAAAATCAAGCCGTCCAACTTTCCGGAAGCGAGCTTTAGATTCTCATTTCTATTTCGCTGCCCTGCTGGAAATCGCGTTGAACTTTCGGATACGACTTCTTTAATCTTGTCTAACTCGGCGTCAGGAATCCTTTTTTCTGCCATTTTGACTGGAAGTTCCAACTGCCCATCGCTTTGAAATGCTTCGACAATTTTTGGCAACAGAGCCTCCTGGTCCAAGGCATATCCGGAGACCTCGTAGTCTCGCAGAATGGCTCCGTTTTCAAATCGAACCCTTGCAGGACGAAGCTCCCCGATCTGTTTGCGAACGAATTCTTGAACCCACTTAGTCTCTGCTCCATTCGATTTGAGTTTCAGTTCAAATGATTTGCGTTCTTCAGTTCCACCACTAATAGTCCTTCCTGCCGAATCCCAAAATGTTTCGGTTGGCAGCGTTTGTATCGAACTTTGGTCATCAATGACATATCCCATTTTGCCAATTGTCGTTGGCAAAGGTTCCGATTTCGCGTTAGGAACGGTCAAATCTAATGACCGAAGTTTCTCGTTTTCCCACCAGATTCGAAGGCGCTTCATCGCCTCATCTCGCGTCATATCGCCTACTGGCACGTTTCCAATGAAGGTATTTGGGCGAATTCTTTCTTCGTAACGTGCAGCTAGTATTGCAATGGCACCGCCACCTACAAGGGTAATGGCTCCGAGAATTGTAAGAAATCGTTTCATTTATTTGCTATCACGTAGAGCTAATTGAATTCAAGTGAACACTCAAAAGTTCCAATTATTAGACTCACGTATTTTACAGTCGTTCCCCTGAATTTCTCTTGTTCTAATTTTCCTGTTCAACGATATCGAACCTTTGTATCCTAGGCACTAAACTTTTTATTTGGTGGTTTTACTAGGTAACTCAGGTCCAACAAATCGCTTCAACCAATGGTATCCACAATTCGATAGACGGATCAAATGCCATTTCCGAATCAAAAAATCGAACCGGTTTCATCTAGTACAATACGGATATGCCAAAGCTTGTATGGTTCAACGGCGTAATCACTCCTCTGGAACAGGCGACCGTGCCGGCCGCCGACCATGCCCATCTATATGGCGACGGTCTTTTTGAAGGAATTCGATTCTATTCTCGTCGGATATATCGGCTCGATGAGCACCTTCGCAGACTCTATCACGGAATCAACTACATGGGCTTCAATATGGAACTTCCATACGAAACTCTGCGCTCAACGGTTCTGGATGTCTGTCGTCAATCCGATCTTAGCGAAGGATATATTCGACTCAACGTGACTCGAGGCACCGGACTTGGACTCGATCCCAAGAATATCGAAGAGAAAGCGAACGCGATGATCATGATATCGTCGCTGTCTCTGTTTTCGGAAAATCTATACGAGATCGGCATCAAAGTTGTCACCTCTCCGATTCGAGTGATCCCTGCTGATTCGTTGGACCCAAGAGTCAAGTGCATCGGACGCTATGCGAGCAATATCTTGGCAAAACAACACGCGAATCGAGTTGGTGCGGGTGAAGCACTCTTGTTGAATCACCAAGGTTATGTTGCAGAAGGAACCGGAATAAATGTGTTTATGGTAACCAACGGCATAGTCCGAACACCTCACTCGTC
>JANNJE010000461.1:0-2483 GCA_031405735.1 Armatimonadota bacterium
ACTTTGGCAGCTCGACGCTTCAGGTGTTCTGGCGAGTTGGCGGTCGAAATACTTCCGACCTTCCTGGCCCGCTAGCCGATAAGGCAGGGAACAGGTATGTGTTTGGGCCACCACGCAGAATGTTGTTGCCAACACTGCCGCCACCGCCTCCGTAGAGAAAATGAAAGGCGTACTGTAAAAATTGCAGTAATCGCCACTTAAGATGAAACGTCATACATATAGTCAGTTAGTGCCCGGAGTTTCAAACCAATGAAACTCCGGGTGTCTTAAAAGAGCGAAGGATAGAAAATGAATACGCGTTTTACAAAAGTTTTTGGGCTTGCATTGATTGCCGCTTTGGGTGCGAGAGATGCTTACGGCCAAGCCGGTAGCTGGGGCTTCGAGTGTATTGACCCTATGAATACACAGCCACGCTCGATACCGTTTGGCTCTTTAGGTCAAGCAAATCTGTTGATGGGAGCAAGTACAGGCGTTGTCGGAACCGTTACCTACGGCGGCGCAATGGGGCCGTGCTTTGGCCCAACTGCTTATACTGGCAACATTCCTGGCGGATTTGGCTTTATGAGTGGATTCCTGGGTTCCGTCCAGGATCAAAATCCTGCCGATCCTAACAGCAGTTTTGTAGATGATGGCTTGATTTATACTTGGGGAATGCCGATTGATCCGAACCGAGACGGCGGCATAATGATGACCCTTCAAGGCGAACCTGGCTCGGCCGCGCTCCCGACAAGGCAAGTGTTTGGCCTTCAACCATTCTTTGAATTTTGGGAAGGCCTTAGCGGGCGGTATTACCACTTTGGTTCACAGCATGGCGATATTGAAGTTATGCTTCGCGTTGATGTCATTGGCGATACCGCCAAGGTCACTTGGGACCTTAGGAACATCAACACGACAACCGCGCGTATGATCGGACTCTGGTTCGGGCACCAAACCGCAATGCTTTCAGCGACCGCCGACACCACGGGGTCTGATATGTCATTTTCAGGACTGTTCACTCGTTCGTTTAGGAGCGGCAAACCAGGCTATATTGAAACCCCAGCAGGGCGCCCGATCCTTACACCTAAGCGCTTTATTAGAAATGTTGACCCGGCGACATTCCCCGAGTACTTAAATACGGTTTTTGGTCAAACAGCAGGCTTTGGTCTTCGCATTGATATGGGGCCGACAGATGAAACCAAAGACACCAACGGCAACAGCGAAGTTACTCCAGTTGATGCGATTACCGTGGGTAGTTGGAGGACCAGTCCCCCGGTTTTCAATGCGGCCGGTATTCCAGATGTTATCATTCCAGATACGTCCGTGCAAGGGCACACACAGGTACTTCAGAAATTCGATCCGATCAATGTGCAGCCATTGGCTACCCGACGAATTGTTCAGATGTTCCGATCAACATGGGGCAAGGGCAACTATGTAGAACCTTACACTGTTGTTGTTGACGCTCCACAGCTCATCGCTTCTGATCCAAATGGATCTGGCGGATTGTCTCCGAATCCGATGACCATCAGAGTCTATATTGACAACTCTCAGGGATTTGCACTTATTGAGAATCCAATCTCGTTGCAGGAAGTGCGATGCAAATTGACCTTCCCAGGAGTTGGATTGACTTTGGAAGCTGGCGAGCAAGCCACAAAGACTCTAAATAGTGTTGATGCTGGGCAAATGGAATTTGTCCAATGGCAAGTAGCAGCAGACGGAATTGCATTTGGCGACCTGCCATATAGGCTTGAAGTTGAGTCTACTCCTGGTGGTCCAAAGGTTCTCACTGGTGTGATTCGAGTTTCTTCGACACCCAAATTTGACATAGCAGCGGATGCAAACCTTGTTGGAATGCCTTGGACGGTTATTGACAATTCATGGGAAGCAGTTCTTGGTCTGGAATCTCCGCTTGATTTCAGAGCTTACAAGTGGGATCCTCAGCAAAACGGCTACATCGTCTCCACAGGCGCCGAGCGAGGAAAGGGTGCATGGATCGTCGCGACAAGCGCCTTCGGTATCATTGACCTGCAAGGCAACCCGACGGCTCCGACTGACATCGCTACCGGAGCTCCAAACATTCAACTTAAATCGGGTTGGAACTTGATCTCGAACCCGTATCCTTATGCGGTTCAGCTTGGTCAGATTGTGGGAGTTCCAAATGGGACGCCAACGGTATTGACTTGGAATGAGATGGTGCAAGCGGGCTATATCAATGGAACGCTTTGGTACTACGATCCAAACACTGGCGACTACCTGCCAACTCAAAACACAACAGGAACGTTATTCCCGCATCGTGGATATTGGATTCACGTCAATACACAAAATGACCTGACACTAGGCGCTTGCCGAGACGCGTGCGTGCGCCCGCAATCGTGTAGCCCTCGTCGTAGAGAAGGCGCTTGATGAGAATCACCTGGCGGATGTCGTTCGTCTGATACGTGCGATTCCCCGCGCGGTTCTTCTTCGGCCGCAGCGTCGGAAACTCCGACTCCCAGTAGCGGAGAACG
>JANNJE010000462.1:0-4277 GCA_031405735.1 Armatimonadota bacterium
TGTATGATGCCGCGGCGTGGTCTGTCGTGACGCCGTTAAGCGTGTGGTCAGTGGCAAACCGAGGGCAGACGATTGACTTCCCGGATTTCACTCGTGGGAAGTGGAAGACAATGAAGCCGCTGAATTTGATGACGTAGGGGATTATTTTCGATTTTAGATTATAGATTTTGGATTGGGAATTAGTGTGGGGTGTCGAGTGCGGAGTTTTGCAGCGACAACCAACAACTAAAAACCAGGAGCCAATAACCAACACCTAACAACTAACAACGAATAACTTCCGACTGCCAACCGACAACCGACAACCGACAATCAACAACCAAAAACCAGTGCGCCCTACGGCTTTCCACCGCCAGGCTTTCGTTCAATTGGCTTAACACCAGTTCCGGCTGCCAAAGGATGCGGCAATGAAATCGTTGAGCCGAAAGGGCTCCAATACGTTTTCTTTGGGGCATTGTCAAACCAGTAGAAGCCAGTTTTCAAGTCCTCGTCGAATTCGCCATAAAGCCTTGCGATTCCCCAGCCCGTCCAGCGAGCATCCATTTTTGTCCCAAAGAATTGAACTGCCCAAAATTCGCCTTCGATAATAAGTTTGCCTTTACCAAAATAGGCCTGGCGGCCGTGCTTGTCGTATTCCTTTTTGATACTACCGGTTGCGATCACGGTGCCCTTCAAGTCGTTGATAAGCACCGTCCCGGTAAATTGAACCTCGATTCGACCCTCGGCCCGAGTTCTTTCAGGAGTCTTTTTATCTTCAGTTTTCTGAAAATCTTGGTTTCCCATAATCCGAAAGCTGCCAATATTTGTATGCATGAATAATGTTCCGTAACCAGAGCCGCGGCTGGATTTGATAGGGTCAGCCTTCCCTTGAGAAGGCAATTGGCCAAGACTCAGGCTAGAAACGAGCACTGTTAATATCAAAATGAACTTACGCATAAATAGCTTTTCCCAAAATTACGGACGAATTGTACTCTTTCAACGCATTTTTCGCGCCAAACTATCCCGGTTAACGTAGAAGGTAATAAACTACAATATAGTAAGAGGCAAATTGAATGAGAATCAGCTCCATAATTTCTATAATTGTCGCCATGGTTGCCATAGGTGGAATCGTCGTGGCTTTCTTGGGAAATGCAAGCCCTTATGTAACGATCGGCGAAGCTCAAAAGGGCGGTCAAGGGGGCCAGGGAGTTCATGTTGTAGGGATTCTCGACAAGCCAACCTATAAGACTCAAATGTCCCAAGGTCAAGTCGTGTTTACACTGACGGACGAAACGAAAGCTCGACTTGCTGTTGTTTATAAAGGTCCACCGGTATCCAACATGATGACTGCGGACAGAGTGGTTGTCGTCGGCTCTATGGAAGGCGAAATTTTTCAAGCTAACAAGATTCTTGTGAAATGTCCAAGCAAATACGAAGGGCAAGCGAACTAAATTTTTGGGAGTGCGCGGGCTTGACCGCGCTTTTCTTTCAATTTTCGTTTTCCGAAACAAGCTAAAAGGCGCGCTCAAGCCCGTGCACTCCCAAAGTAATGCCTGAACTACCAAATCTGCCAGTCCCGCCTCAATGGTCCATAGTTCTTGGCCAATTTGGAAAAGTCTGCATCATAGTGGCAACTCTTCTTTTTGTTCTAGCAGCAGTTCTTTCTCTATTACGCTCCAACAAGTGGCCAAAAGTCACTTCGTCTCTATTTCCAATTGCTGTTGGCGCACTTTTTTCGGCTGCGATTTCGCTAGGGATTCTGTTTTTCAACGACCGATTTGAATGGGAATATGTACGAACGCACTCCGACAAGGCTACGGAAGCCGCCTACAAAATCGCGGCAATTTGGTCTGGGCAGGAGGGAAGTTTTCTACTTTGGGCATTCATGTCTGCGCTTTTTGGGTTATTCGCTTTGCCGAAAATGGCGCATTTGCGCAGGACGGCAACAGCGATTGTTTCCCTCTTTTTGGCGGCGATTACAGCCATTCTCATCTATGAATCGCCCTTCGAATTGGTGCGCCTTCATAACCAAGTCGTTGCTCCAATTGACGGGTTGGGGCTGGCGCCCTCTCTTAACAATTATTGGGTCGTGATTCATCCGCCTACTATCTTTGCAGGATTCGGTTCGCTCACAATACTGTTTGCCCTTGCCGTTTCGGCGATGCTGCATAAGGATTCCAAAGAGTGGATTCGGATGGCAAGGCCTTGGGCGCTTATTTCCACTTCTCTTCTAGGTCTGGGACTCTGTATGGGCGGATTTTGGGCCTATGAAACCCTAAATTGGGGCGGATTTTGGGCTTGGGACCCAGTTGAAAACACGAGCTTTGTCCCTTGGTGCTTCATGGTGATGTTTGTTCACGGCATCTTGGTCCAGAACACGCGAGGGAAGTGGATAGCTGGCAATTACCTGCTCGCTGCTGCTCCATTTTTGACTTTTCTCTACGGCACTTTTTTGACTCGCTCCGGTTTTTTGGGAGACACAAGCGTTCATTCCTTTGCTGAAATGGACAGAAAAGCCCTCTGGATTCTGATTGGAATTGGGCTTTCGATGATCCTCGGATTTTTCACTATCTGGGTTTTGCGGGCGTTCAAAATCGCGAAGGAAGCAACAAACCACGAAGCTGAACCGCGCTTCGGACGGGTTTCAATGTACATGCTCGGAAATTCGATGCTCCTCGGCCTAGCCCTAGCGATGGGAATCGGAATGAGCGTGCCGGTCATCATGTCCATGTTCGGCCAAAAGCCGAAAGTCGTCGAAGAAGGGCTTTATCACTTTGTCGTGCCGTATTTCTTTGTTCCTCTGATGATACTTATGGCGATTGCCCCTTTCATCGGATGGCGGCAAACAGACCGCGGCAAGTTCTGGTGGAAAGTTTACGCAGTCGGTTGCTTCACGATCTGTTTCTCCGGCATTGCGATGTTGATCATGGGGCGCACAGATTGGGCTGGCCCGAACCTGATGACCGGGCAAATAGAGTTTCCGTTCGGCATGAACGTGAACCGCCCGTTTTGGGTGATGACGCTCATAACCTTTTGCATCTTTGTGATTTGCGCGAATTCATTTCGGGCTTTTGAACGCATGAAGCGTTCAAAAATGGGCGCAGGAGGGTTCATCGCCCATCTTGGCGTTGGGCTGCTAATGTCTGGTCTAATCCTTTCCCGCGGATTTGAAAGAAAGCACGAATTTGTCATCCAAGAAAGCGATGGATCGAAAACCGTTGAGGCTCTTGGATATGTTCTTTCCGCTGGAAAGCACTCCACAGACGACGTTACAAACCGGAACAACAAAGTAACAATCAACCTTGCTCGGCCTGAAGAAACGCTCGAAATGCGCCCAGGCGTGTATTACACGATGATGGGCGGCGAAATGAAACCGATGACTTGGCCCTCCATCAAAATGCGCCCGCTTCACGACGTGTACCTCGCGCTTTTGCACATGGAGCTCGATGCAACAGAGCCTTCGCCAATCAAGATCGGCGAAATGAAAACGTTCGAGCATTACGAAATCACCTACCAAGAAATGACACGCGAAGGCGAGCCTGGAAAAATGGGCACGAAGTTTGGAGCTAAGCTCAAGGTTGCCGATCGAACGACCGGGAAATCTGTGTTCGTGAATCCGCGAATTGCCCTCGCAGAAGGTGGTTTCGAGCAGCTTCCGGCTGTGATTGGCGAGGAGTACTTTGTGACCTTGCAAGGAATGGACGCCGCCACAAAAGCGTTTACAATGCAGCTTCATTTTCTCAAGCCGATGTATTGGGGCGAGCTTTTCATCAAGCCGTTTACTATATTTGTTTGGTTGGGGACTGGTATTCTCACGCTCGGAACGTTGATGACTGCCTTCTATCGGCGTCATCGGCCGTTAGATATTGAAGCTCAAGCTCGAGAATTGAACTTATTGCACGAGGAAAATAAAGATGCAGCTAGTCCAACTCCTGAAAGCTAAACTGCACCACGCCCACGTGACGTATGCCAACCCCGACTATGTCGGAAGCATCGAGATTGACGGCGATCTGATGAAGCGTGTGGGAATTTTGAACGGTGAAATGGTTCAGATTTGGGCAGTTGACCGAGCCGCCCGAATCGCAACCTACGCCTTTTCCGGCCCTAAAGGCGTGATCGGTCTGAACGGCGGCGCAGCGCATTTTTTTCAGAAAGGCGACCGGCTCGTCATCGCTGCCTTCACCTGGACCGACGAACCCATTGTTCCAAAGCTTTTGTTGCTTGATGTAAACAATGCAGTGGTTAGGGAAATGGAACCGTTCACGGTAGATGCGTAACATTAGCCCCTCCCTTATTTCGAC
>JANNJE010000463.1:0-4967 GCA_031405735.1 Armatimonadota bacterium
GGTTGAGCGCCACCTCGTCAATCGGTTTGCCGATGCCGCCGCATCTGGCTCGGCCCGCCATTCATAAAGAGGACAATCACGCGTTTTGCCTTAGGAGTGAAATTAGGAAGTCCTGGCAGTCCGCCGTGCCGCTTTCCTTGACCGCCAACTTGGCCAAATGCGTCCAATCCTGCGAACATTGACGCGCCGATCCCTGCTCCTCGCAGCAATTGGTGCAAGGCGACAGTGCCTATTCCTAAGGCCGATTTGCCAAAAAGCTGCCTTCGCGTCATCAAAAGGTCGTGTTCTCGAATTGGGTCCATGTGATTATCCTAGTGTTGGGTCAGAAATTCGTCGGTATTGAACAAGGTGCTTACAATCATTGTGTAGGCTGCGAGTTTTGGCTTAGGAAGCGACGGATCCAGCTTTGAATCGCCTGCCGCAAGAATGTCGAATGAAACTCCGGGCCTTTGGAAGTCCTTTTGGTAGAACGCAAGGGACTTTTGCAGAATATTGAGTTCGCTCTCGGAGGCTGGCCTGGATAGACAAATCTCAAACAGCTTTGCAAGTCGAACTTTGTCATCCGCCTTCAACTTCAACAATCGCTCCGCAAAAACTCTGGCTGATTCCACAAACGTTGGCTCATTCATCGTTACCAGTGCCTGTAGCGGTGTATTCGTCCTTGATCGGCGAACTGAGCACGATTCTCGCATTGGCGCATCGAAACTGAGCATCATCGGATGTGGGCTCGTCCGTTTCCAGAACAAATAAAGGCTTCGCCTATAGATTTCGCTTCCTTTATCTTGCACGTATCTCGAGGTGTTGCTCTCTAAAAATCCAAGGGCTTCCCAGATCCCCGTCGGCTGATATGGCTTGAACCCTTTTCCGCTGTCTACCGTGTTGAGAAGGCCGCTTACATAAAGTGCTTGATCCCTGAGGACTTCAGCATCGAGTCGAAATCTTGGGCCACGCCAGATCAACCGGTTTTTCGGGTCCTTTGATCGCTTTTCCACTGAACTGGTAGTAGCCTGTCGAAAAGCCGCGCTGGTCAAGATCAGCTTGTGGAGCTTTTTCATACTCCAGCCTTCCTTCACAAACTTTACTGCTAAATAATCGAGGAGCTCGGGGTGGCTCGGCCAATCGCCCTGGTTTCCAAAATCCTCGGCGGACTCGACTATCCCAATCCCAAAATGCTGTTGCCAAATCCGGTTTACGAAAACACGGCTAACGAGTGGATTACTCTTTGCGACTAACCATTGTGCAAATCCGAGCCTATCTTTGGGTGCGTCTAGAGGCAATTTGCCGAAAACAGTAGGAATTGATCGGCCAACGGGAGTGGTTTGAAGATTGTATTCGCCCCTTCGAAGAACGTATGCTTGACGCGGCATTGGCAATTCCTCAGCAACGAGGCAAAGAGGTAATTGGGCATCCAAATCCGCTTGTTTCTTTTTGACAACTTTGTATTCCTTGCCTGACTTTGTATCAGGGCCGAGCTCAAGAAATACTTCGCGCAATTGGTCTTCGCCTTCGCCCGCTTGGACTTTGCGATAGGTTGTATCAATTCGAAGCGAGCGTTGATCGCCGATTCCTACTCGAAGTCCGTCTGGACCACCATTGTTTATGATTTTGAATAGAACATCGTGGCTTCCCGCAGTAAGTTCAACATCAACGGTATCAGTCGCCAGATCTACACCGCGCAGTACTTTATTCGCGTGGGTTAATTTTCCATCAACCCACATCTTGATCGCATCATCGCTGCCAAGCCTGAACGTCACTTTTGCATTCGCATCGAGGCTGATCTTTCCTCGGACATAGGCGCACGCGACTTCACGTAAAACAACTAAAATGTTCTTGTCAAGTTCGAGCGCAAGGGGTCTCCAAGTGACATCAGTTGCACCCGGCTTCTCAGGAGAGTATTCCGTATCGTACAATTCGTCAAAATTCTTCCCTGGGAATGCTTGCGAAACTTCCCACTTCGAAACGGCAGGTTGTGCCACTCGATTTGTTGCGATCCAACTCTTTGCCTCATCAATTTTCACTTGGCTCGCGAGAAGTGCCAACCTATTCTGATAGTCAGCTAACTTTTTTAGCTGTACTGGATTCGGCGCCTTTATTGCAGGCTCAGGTGCGAACAAATTCCCATCTAATGGCGCATCTTTTGTCGAATTGAAAAACGCGAAGAGGCCGTAATAGTCTTTTTGAGAAATCGGATCAAATTTGTGATCATGGCACTTTGCACAACCTGCCGTTAAACCTAAATACACCGTCGAAGTGGTATCTACTCGATCAAAAGTATTCTTTGTGAGGACTTCTTCCTCGATAGCACCGCCCTCGTTAGTCGTCACATTCATTCGAATATAAGCAGTAGCAATCTTCATTTCTAGCGTTGGATTCGGCATCAGATCGCCCGCAAACTGCCATAGCGTGAATTTGTCGAATGGCAAGTCTTCATTTGCCGCCCTCACAACCCAATCTCGATAAGGATAGATGGCCCGCTCATTATCAATATGCAGTCCGTGAGTATCCCCATACCGAACGGCATCGAGCCAGTATCTCGCCTGATTTTGACCATAGTACGGGCTCGCTAAATAACGATCTACCATTCGATCGTATGCACCTGGAGCCGAATCTTGCAGGAACTTCTGTATCTCTTGAACCGTAGGCGGCAGGCCAGTCAAAGTCAGCGCAACCCTACGAATGAGAACACGAGGATTGGCTCCTGGCTCGGGTCTCAATCCTTCCTGTTCTAGCTTTAAGAGCACAAATCTGTCAATCGGATTTCGAATCCATTTTTCATCCTTCACTTTTGGAAGAGCTGCGATTTTTGGGGGAACAAATGCCCAATGCGCCCGATATTCTCCACCTTGGTCAATCCACTGTTTCAGGAGTTCAATTTGATCGGGGGTCAGAGCTTTCAATCCAGAATCCATTGGTGGCATCCGAAGTGCGGCTTCCCTTTCACTAACCCTTTGCACCATAAGAGAATCTTTTGAGTTCTTTGGGACAATGGGCGCCATCCCATCAACGAACTTGGTAGCTCCGGCAAATGAATCGAGTCGAACACCGCCAGTCTTTGCGTTGATTGCCTCGTCTGGACCGTGGCACTTCCAACAGCTTTCTGAAAGTATCGGACGAATTTCGCGATTGAAATCAATCTTTCTTGGAGCTTGCACTTTAGGCTCGCTGAGTGGTGAAATTGGGGTCGCGGCAACGCCTGAAATGACGCCTATGCTCAATGGAATACCTGCAAGCCACACAAATCGGAGTTTTGATGTCATTTTTTAGATTCTCTTCATAAGGACAACCTTTAGTATACGACGGATTCAACTCACTTTTTCAATCTTTCTCGATTCGACTTCTCACATCTTTAGGTTCGCAGAGGTATCGCGTTGTTTTTGTTGTATCGCTTTTTGTCCATTGCGCTGAAACAATAGTCCGAGTAGGGTCAAATTCAGTTGTTTCAACCCTCTTCCAAGTCTCAGATTCAATTTCATTTTGTTCAAAAGAAATTACAATGCTCGTCAGAACTTGACCTGTTTCACTAGAACAGAATTCCAACGAGACTTCGATTGGAAATTCGTTATGCCAAACATCTATGGCAACCTCGACGAATCCACTCTGCACTCTGAGCGCCACCAAAACAGGATGGCAAAGCCGCTTCATTTCGAGACCCGCTGGCTTCCAATTCCTCGAATAGTCTTGCAACGACCAACTCTGAACGGGCCAACAATCATTGATTTGCCACATTAATGCTCCAGCGCATTTTCTTGAAATGCGAAAGTGCTCAAAAGCCTCGCGCATCGCATCTCGCTGGTTCAGTTGGCTTGTTTCGACCCAGGATTGCAAATCCGAAGCGAAAGGATAGTGAAGCTCAACGAGCCCCTTGAAAACATCCCAAGGCTTGTTGGTCTTGTCATGACTTCGAACAACTGGGTGAGCGGCAGACGTGCTATCGTCCGGTTGAAAAACAGTCTCCCAACATTCCATGCTGCACGAACTGGCAAACCCGAATTCAGAACAAAATCGGGCACAGGAATCGCGATAATGGACCCAGTCTCCTTTGCCATGCCACACTTCCCAATAATGCTGATCTCCAAAGTTGTCGCTGTTGCAATTCGGCTCCTTCGAGGGATCGGTGCCCATTGGGCTGGTTTCAATATAGCAACGATTTGGATCAAGTTCTTGTATCAATTTTGGGAGCAACTCCTTGAAAATCTTCTCCCCATGCCAACGAATTGGCTGGTGCTCTGCCTTGCCCCATTTGCCTTCCCACATCGTTTGAATTTCGTTGTTTCCGCACCATAGGGCAAGGCAAGTTCGGTCTCGCAGTCTTTCGATCTGAAATCTTGCCTCCCTTTCAATTTCGTCGAGACATTCTTTGGAGTCAGGGTAGTAAGAGCAGGCGAACGGAAAGTCTTGCCAGACCAGAATTCCTTGCTCGTCGCAAGCATCGTAGAATTCTTCACTTTCGTAAAAACCACCGCCCCAAACGCGAATCATGTTCATCCCCAATTCGGCGCACTCTTGAATCTGTTTGATCACTTGGCTTGGGGCGATTCGAGACGGGAAACTGTCGTTTGGATTCCAGTTTCCACCGATGGCAAAAATTGGCTTACCGTTGACTACGAATTCAAATGAACGTCCCCATTGATCGTCCTCTTGTTTCAGTTCGATCGTGCGCAGCCCTACTTTCTTTTGAATGGAATCTTGCCCTTCGATCCTTGCTGTTACTTCGTAAAGGTGCGGTTCGCCAAGCCCGTTTGGCCACCAGAGTTCCGGATTTTCGACTATCAGATCGAAGTCGCCTTCAAATTCCTTTCCGTCCCAAGTCGTGAGAAACGGAACTTCCCCTTCAATGCCCGTTTCGCTCCAAACTCGAAATCTGCCATCGTCAAGCCGCTTGTGATGAACCGAAAAAGAGCGAATTCGTGATTCAAATTCGATCAATCGAACCGGTCGCCAAATTCCGCACGAGAGAAGCCTCGGCC
>JANNJE010000464.1:0-13070 GCA_031405735.1 Armatimonadota bacterium
TGTCCCTTCCATTACTGATTGGAATCGCGCTGTGGTCATCGTTTCGATATCATCAATCTCTCTGATGATGTTCACGATCTTCTCTGCGCCATTCTTTAGGCAAATGTCTTTGATGTCGTCAAGAACTATTTCGGTCTGATGATCGAAGAGCTTTGCCCGGCTGAAATCAATTACAACCAGATACGGCGCTTCGCTATGATCAGAGACGATGTCCCGCATTTCATCGAGAACGACATTCATTTCTTCTATTGTTACTCGGCCTCCAAGGCTCGCCTCGAGCTTCGCCTCTTCTTCGACCCAACTGATTAAATACATGTCCGTGTTTCCTTACCCTTGCGCTCTCCTTTCAATGTGAGCACGAATGAAGAATTCCCTTTTGATGGCAAGAAATCCCTAGTAAATGCGTCGGTGCCCTGAAAGGCTAGTATTCGCCACAGCAGGTAGGAAACAGGGCTGGAAAAATGCTGGCTAGAGCGTTTGCTGGCTGGAGAAAAGTGCTGGGGAAATGGGTGGGTTTGAACCTGGGGCTTAGTGGGTTGTTGGTTATTAGTTGTTGGTTGTTGGTTGTTTCTAGCGTAGGTTCCAAGCAAAAGTTCCGTGCCTTCCGACTTGAGCCGAATTTGCAATTCAGGTAATCGTGCCGTCGGTAGAAAGGCAGGAGTAAGCTCGCAAAGCGAAGCTCGACTGCAAAAAAGCACCCTCCATCCCCTTGCCCCTTCCTCCCATTTCGCGAGATTTCCGAGTTCAGGAAATGGGAGGAAGGGGAATCCGGAGCGGAGCGCGGAATTTGTTCCGTGAAACCGCATTGATCGTACGAGCCACAATTCACTTCTTTCAAATCTGTTTCCAAGTCCTGTCCGTCTTCAGAACATGACCAAAAGCCGACTCGAAGCGTTCAGCGATGGAGTGATTGCGATCCTCATCACCATCATGGTGCTCGAAATTCACACTCCGCAAGGTTCTGATATAGCCTCGCTGCAACCGCTAGTTCCAACTCTTTTGCATTATTTGCTGAGCTTCGGATTTTTGGGAATCTATTGGAACAATCACCATCACATGCTTCATAGTGCCAAGCACATTTCGGGCGGAGTGCTTTGGGCGAACATGCTCTTGCTGTTTTGGCTATCGCTGGTTCCATTTGGAACTGCATGGGTTGGCGAGCAAGGATTGAAGTCGGTTCCGGTAGCCGCTTACGGAGTGATCTTGTTATTCGCTGGAATTTCTTATTACGTTCTTGCGCAAACTCTTGCTAGGGTAAATGGCCCTGAATCCGAAATAGCAACGGCCCTTGGGAGGGATGTCAAAGGAAAACTCTCCGTGCTCTTGTATCTAGCGGCAGTTGGCTGTGCATTTTGGATTCCGTTAGTCGCAAATGCCATCTACGTTGGAGTTGCACTGATGTGGCTTGTGCCGGATCGGAGGTTTGAGGGGCGCTGAATTTGGGAGCGCGCGGGCTTGACCGCGCTTTCGCTTGTAGAATTCAAGAGCTGTATTCGAACATAAAGTTGCATTCCCTGCCAAGAAAAGCGCGGTCAAGCCCGCGCACTCCCAAAGTACCTACTTCCCCTTCGGCCTACCCTTGTATTTCTCATAAAGCCTCGTTTGCCGATTCTTCAAATCAACTTCCCGGCTCTGAATAAACGCCCTCAGAACTTGAGTCTTGATCTCGATAATCTCGCCATCAGTGACTATCACAGTTCCATCCATACCCGGCTTGATTGCCCCCAGCCGATCTGATATCCCCAGCACTTCCGCCGCGCGAAGGGTAATCAGCCTTGCCGCTTCTTCTCGGTCGAGCCCATAGGCCGCAGCCCAGCCAGCTTGGTCTCTAATCTGGCGAACATCTTTGTCATTGTCGGTTGTCAGGCAGAACTTGACCCCAGCCTTTGAGAGCTTTGCTGGGAGCGAATAGAACGAATCAACCGGCAATTCGCCACCTGGCATCGAAAACACGGCTGAAAGGCAAATCGGAATTTGTTTCTTTGCAAGCCAGTCTGCGATTTCCCCTGCTCCAGAACATCCGTAAAGCATCAGGCGCACCTTCTCCTTTTCAGCCCATTCCACAGCAGATTTAATGTCGGACGCCGAGCTTGCGCTCAGAATCACGGGCATCTTGCCAGAAGTGACCAATAGGATGGCTTCGTGACGCTGATCTCTCACAACGGGCTTCTCCGCCGTCGCTTCCGATCTTTTCTTTTCATATTCTCGGGCATCTTTGAATCGCGTATCCAAAGAATTGAGGGCAGTCGTTATTGAACCGCCTCCGCCACCGCCACGTTGAAATCCGGCAGTATTGCAGCAATCTTCAGTTCCCATCAAGACATCGCCGTCATCGTGCCGATGCTCGTCGCCGAAGTTAAATCCACCTCCGCCGCCAGAAACCATCAGGCCGACCCCGCCTGCAATCGTGTAATCCTCCCATGTATAGCCTTCTGTATGAATCAAGGCTGCTTGGCCCGAGAATCCGCCGCCAGAAGGCTTGACCAGAACAGTTAGCACCCCTTGCTGCCGGGCAACACCCATTGTTTCCCATTCAGGATTGATGGTTCGCTCAACTCGATAGTCGGGATGGAAATCGCCTCTTTCTGATGAATCGTCGCTCGTTGGAACTTGTCCGATTTCGTTCAATCCGATTGATGTTGCCGGATCAATAAGTCCGGGATACACATGTTTTCCTCTGCAATCCACTCGAGTTGCGCCTGAAGCACTAAGCACAGTTCCAACCTTTGCAATCTTGCCGTCCGCTCCCAAAAGCACGTCGCCAACAAATGGGGCTCCATCCATCGGATGAACCGTTCCGCCGCTCAAAAGAACCGCTTTTCGAGGATATTTCGCTGTCCCAGGTTGAGAAGCAATTGGCCCAATGCCAAAAGTGGCAGTTGACTTTGTGGCGGTTCCATTTGAAGCAGCAGTAGTTGAGGCACCAGTTATGCTGACGTTGAAAGGATTTCCTTCGTCTGACTCCGTTGTCGCTGCGAGTAGCTTTTGCGCTTCCTTCAATTCAGCTTCGCGATCAGCTCTTTGCTTGGCGTCATTGGCTCGGTCAAATCTCTTAACGCCGTCCACATACGTTTCAAGGCAAACTGCAAAAATGCTCGTTGGGTCGGCTGTCCAAATCGCCATGTCGGCGTCTTTTCCAACCTCCAATGATCCAGTTCGGGACGCGATTCCCATCTGCTTGGCAGGTTCGATGGTAACAAAACTCAGTGCAACTTCGGGCGAAACACCACCGTTTCTCATAGACTTTGCGCCTTCGATATTGAGCCTTCGGGCATGATTGTCGCTGTCGCTATTTACACTGACCGAAACTCCTCGTTCAGCCATCAAAGCGGCGTTATATGGGATCGCGTCATAGGCTTCCAGCTTATATCCCCACCAATCCGAGAAAGTCGAACCGCCAATTCCAGCCGCCGCCATTTCGTCGGCTATTTTGTAGCCTTCCAGGACGTGCTGGAGCGTTGCGATCTTTGCCCCATATTCGCTTGCCACCCGAATCAGCATGAGCAACTCATCAGCACGGTAACCATGGCTGTGAATCAATCGTTTGCCGTTGACTATCTCGCCAAGACCCTCAAGTTGAACGTCTCGTCGAGGTTCAATCGTAGTCTTTCCTGCCTTGAAGTCTGCCCATTGTTGGTTGTATTCTTTGCCCAATTGAAGTGCTCGTCGAATGGACTCTTCCACTCCCATTCGGGTTCTTGGGCGCCACGTGAGTAGCGTTGTTCCAACAGGCTGAGGCTGGCCACCGCCGCCGGACGGGTCTTCGCGAATCGGATTCTGTCCAAGGGCAAATTTCACTCCCGCAGGGGCGCCTTCAACCGGAAAATCGGATGAACGCTGTCCCCAACGCCATTTAACAGGACTTGATTGTCCCCCAATCGCATTTGCAGAACCATGAAGCTGTTGCGCGCCAACGGTACCGCCCGAAAGCTGTTGATAAATGCTTGGCGCACGGTGGTTGATTACATCGGAGATTCGGCACTCAACCGTAACCATGTTCGAGCCTTCATTTACACCGCCGCTGATTCCGGTATGGCTATGGCAATCCCAAATTCCTGGTGAAATGTGCTTGCCCGTCGCGTCAATGGTCTCACATCCTGAAGGGGCTTTGAGATTCTTTC
Source organism: Armatimonadota bacterium (assembly GCA_031405735.1). Classification (GTDB taxonomy): domain Bacteria; phylum Armatimonadota; class Fimbriimonadia; order Fimbriimonadales; family Fimbriimonadaceae; genus JANNJE01. The sequence continues at coordinate 4,122 of JANNJE010000464.1, forward strand.
CTACTGCAACGATTTTCCCGTTCTGAATCAAGATGTCTGCTCCATTCAGAATTCCAGCAGAACCTTGAGTCCAGATCGTTGCATTTTTGTAGATTCTGAACGTTTGCTTGTTTTCTGCCGGGGCTGGGAAGAACTCATAGTTCGGCTTCATTGTTTTGAGCCGAGAATCAGGTTTCATTTCCGCTTCTGTCCGTTTGGCAGGCATTGGAAAATCAATTCGCTTTCCGCCCGCAAACACCGCCATGACTTGGCTCGTCGAGTCAAAAATGTCGCCCTGAACGAGAACGATGTCGCCTCGTTTGCCAGTTTCAATCGTTCCAGCCATATCTGAAATACCCAAGAGTTCGGCGGGCCGAGTCGTTATAGATGCTAAGGCAACTTCGCCATTAAGGCCAGATCGAACATAAGTTCGAAGTCCATCCAACGGATTAACGGATGAGTCTGGAGCATACGAGAATGAAACACCCATTTTCTCCAGCTCATTCGCTGACTGAATTTCGCGAAAATATGCTCTTGCTCCATTGATTGCTGCAACTTCAAGGTTTGCTCCAATGCTAGGTCGAATTGGAATAACTCCTTTCAAGAAAACGCTTTGATTATTGGATTTGAGCAAATCGGCTACCATTCCGGCATCCGACCTGAACCCGTATATTGGCTTCAATCCAAGCTCGTCTGCTATTTTTTTGGCTTGGAGAAAAGAGACTTCATTTAGACCGTCAAAAACAGCCCAAGATGTCTTGTCTGTCAACTTTGCCAGTGCGGTCAATCCTGCATCTTCGGCTGGCTGCCTGCCCGTGATTTTCATTCGGCTGTAACGCTGAGCATCGAAAAGTGCTTGGCGAATGACCGCAATTGCCCCCATTGTAGAGCTTGGATATGAGCCAAAGCCGCGCGATGAGAAATTGATCGGAATTGCTCCGGGATTCGAAATGAATGAAGCGGCGCTTAATTCTGCCGATCCTAAATTTACAATTGCAGAACTCGGCCCTAATAGTCCACCTGAGGCGCTTAGATTCGCAAGTGTAAAGCCGCTCTTTGCCATTTCTTTGAACAATTCAACGTTCTTTTGTTTCAGGCTGTTTGTGGCGATCTTTGACAGGACGTTTGCTTCCAAGCCAAATGGATCGGCGTCTCTTTTCGCTTGTGCGGCATTGGCTTCGGCTGCCGTTTGCTGAGGTCGTTGACCTCCACCTCCTCCGCCACCGCCAGGTCCGCCGCCCTGATTTCCGCCACCACTCGAAGGAACACCTTCAAGTGTTGTCCGGAGCATTGGGTGAATGAACCCTGCATACGCAGTAAGGCCTGATGCATCTATTGTTTCGGCACCAGTTGGCGCTGTTACTTCCTTTCCAATTGCCCGAATCTTGCCGTTTTCAAGTACAAGGTTTGTTGCTTCCAGAACTTGCCCAGGACGGACTACAACCCGAACGTTGGAAATGAAAACTGGCTTCGAATCGCCTGCCTGCCCAAAGCCAATTGTCGAAGCCAAAACTAATAATGCCGTTCCGAAAGTACGCATTTCGAAACTTTACCCTTTGTTATGGTTTGGGTTTGGTGTAGTTGTAATTCGAAGAATAGGACAAATAGGACCTAAAGGACATATTTGACTTATAGGTCCTATTTGACCAATTTGTCCAACGGCTTATTGTTTGAAATCACGCATTATCTCCACGTCTTTCCTTCTTGATGCAGGCGTCACTTTCATCGTCACAACCTTGCCAGCACGAACTGAACACTCAACCGTAGTTTTTCCCGGAGCATGAAGTTTGAAATCCACGTCCCACTTCTTTGGCCAAGCGGGGAGTAACAAGATCTTCCCGCCCTGCGAAATTGGCTCTGCCTGCATAAGCATCAAATTTGTTGTGTTCAGTAGATTGCCTCCGTGGTTTTGATCAGGCAGCCAATCAAAATTCGGCCCCCATGTAGCCGGCCAGCGATAGGCAGGATTGGAATTTCGGCATTTGATTCTCAAAATCCTCGCAACCTCGTCGGTCAGTCCAAGCAAGGCGGCAACATTTCCGTCATATCCCCAACCCGTATCTAGCCGGTTCATACGATTTGTGTACGCCCTCTTTGCTTCTTCAAGAAAGGCAGGCCTCTGCAATGTAACTTCTCGAAACGGCCAAACTGCATATAGCTCACCGTTTTCAACATTGCTGACTTTCGGGGCGTACTTTTGAGCTGGCGCAAGCTCTCGTCCAAACTTTCCTTCTTCAAATGGCATTTCTGGGCAAGCCAACTTCATTTTGGCAAAAAATTCCCGCTGCGGTTCTCCCGCCAAGTCAAGAGGAATTCTGCAAAGACGGTCGCACATAGCAATTAACCCTGCCACCGCGGGCATATCATTGACCACGCCTTCCCAATACGTCTCGACAACTTGTGTTGGATCAAGGATAATTTTGCCGTTTCCGTCCTTTCGAAAACGAGTGTCAAAGTACTTCAAAACCGATTCCGCCATAGGAATCAGACCCATCTGCAGAAACACTTTGTCGCCTGTGTAGTCCCAGTAATCTAGCATCAGGCAGACCAGCTCTGGGCCCTGGTTCCAAGCATCATCCCACCAGGGGCATTGAACATCCTTAGGCTGCAGGCCCTTTCGATCCCAACCGTAGTCGCCTCCCGAATAAGTGCCGAAAAACGTCATCGTTTCTGGGAAATAGGCTCCCTGCGCTCCGTGGTACTTTTGAGTTCTGGCTTCGGCTAGCTCTTGAGCCCTTATGTAAAGCAAGAAGAACGGATCCATCATTTCAAAGTCGCCGCTCGCCAGCATCGGGTGGTACATATGCCGCAAATTTTGGAACCAGTGCGAATCGCCCCACTGTCTCCAATCCGCGTTCCACTTTTGCCCCATCGCAGCTGGCTCGACAGTTGTGAATCCACCATTGAATTTGATCGGAAATTTTCCACGCCCTTGAATGGCCTGTGTGTACCTCTGCAGCAAATATCCTCGAGTGATTTCCGATCCCTCTGGCTTCTTTCGTTCAGCAACTAATTTGGCGTCTAAGTAAATTTTCATCTCACCAGTGGCCGGATCAAATGATGCTGCAACGTGTTGTCTAACATTCGCTTTCAAGCACTTGGGAGCCGTGATTACTTCACTTCCTATGCTAAATCTCAGCGAATCGCCAGGATGCGTGTCGAATAGCATTCCATCGCTTTGGCCGGCGGTCAGTTTGTCAAATATTCTTCCTGGCCTGAGCTCTGTCGGAGTGATCCACGCGGAAAGGGTGAAAGCTTGATCAAGAGTTGGGGATGGCCCGATTCCTTCAGGAGGAAATGGGGCTTGACCTCCAATTGGAACCAGAGCACCACTACGGATTCTCCAATCTTGGATCGTTCCGGGAAATACGTTTTGCCCGTTCGAATCCACTCCCTTTCGAAGTAGGTGACTATTGGAAGGCATCTTGATTTCATCTTTGGTCTCGCGTGCGATTACGTAGGAACGGTCCCAAAAAACCCTCCACCAACGATGCGTTCGAGCCGACAAAATAGCTTGATGAGGCAAACTTGAAGTGGCGTCGAGATGCTCTCGCCATTCTGCGACTGATGTCGTTTGAGCCGAATGGGTGACGATCTTGAGTTCTAATTTGGTGGACGGTGCAATAGTTTCAATTTTGGTTGGCCCTAGTGACTTGAAATCCTTGCCAAACATCTTCCCTCCAAACGTTCGGTGCAGTATTGGGTCGTACCGTCCAGGCAACCCAGTCAAACTTTGGTTGTCCCAGAGCGATGGTCCGACACTTGTCTCGTTTCGGTGATACCAATTCACTTCATTGGGATCTGAGGCGAATACATCGGCGGATTCAACCAACGGAAACGGCGCGTCATGCACGGACCATGCTGATCGCTGCTCTTCTTTTGGAATCGTGTGGCTCTCATTGCGCCAGCATTCGAGGGTAGCGCTTGCTCTGAAAGGAAGCTTCGATTCGCCAGTGACGACAATCGTGTCTGACTCTGCATCTACAAACAGTCGGATTTTTCGATCGCCTTGCTGAATATTGATCTCGCCCTTTTGCAGATTCAGCCTTTGCTCGAAGGCACTTTTTTGCCTTGGCGGATCAAAGTGGATTCGAATTCTTCCCAATTTCAGAATTCGTGAAATCTCCGAAATCGCATCCGTACGAGCTATGTAAAAGAGAAGATCACCAGTAGATTCTTCCACCCAAACATTGAGAACAACTTCCCCGTTTCCAATCGGCATTGAGCCAGCCGCATCTTTGGAAGCCGATTTCCAAATCACATCGAAATCTGAAATTGAATTCAACTTTGCAATTGGAGCCGTGGTTAGAAGAAGCAGTGAGGTCACGCTTGCGAGCATGTTTGAAAGGCTACCTTCCTCGGTACACTATTTCCCTATGTACCTCGGAGATTTCTCCTATCCAATTCCTACAAATGAGCATGTTCTTTCCTACGCTCCAGGAAACCCCGAACGACAGGCCCTAAAGCAAGCCCTGTTTTCCCATAAAGCATTTGAAATTGAAGCCCCCATGTATATCGGAGGCAAAGAAGTCCGATCTGGAAAACTGTCCGAGTTGCACCCACCTCACGAGCACACCCATGTGCTCGGCCATTTCCATGCCGGAGACAGTTCCCATGTGAGTGGTGCCATCGAGGCGGCATTGAAAGCTCGCAAAGACTGGGAAGAAACTCCATGGGATCAGAGAGCGGCAATTTTTCTTAAAGCCGCTGACCTTATTGCCACAAAGTACCGCTTTCAACTCAACGCAGCTACAATGCTGGGGCAAAGTAAGAATGTCTTTCAAGCTGAAATTGACAGTGCCTGCGAGATCATTGATTTCCTGCGTTTTAACGTTCACTTTTTGACCGAAATCTACAAGCAACAGCCGATCAGCACTCCCGGAGTCAGCAATCGAATGGAATACCGGGCACTCGAGGGATTCGTGCTTGCCGTTACTCCATTCAACTTCACAGCCATTGCCGGAAATTTGCCGACTGCACCTGCGATGTGCGGCAATACAATTGTTTGGAAGCCAGCGAACACCCAGATATTTAGCGCACAGCTTCTGATGAGAATTTTCTTGGAAGCTGGGCTTCCCGATGGAGTCATCAATCTCGTCTACGTAGATGGCCCGACGATTGGCCAGATTTGCTTCGCACATCCAGAATTTGCAGGCATTCATTTTACTGGTTCAACAGGCGTTTTCAATTCCATGTGGAAGACGATTGGCGCGAACATGGGCATATATAAGGGCTATCCGCGAATCGTGGGAGAAACTGGCGGCAAGAATTTCGTGATTGCACATCCGTGTGCTGATCCCAATACTGTTGCAACTGCCCTTTTGCGAGGAGCCTTCGAATATCAAGGTCAAAAGTGTTCTGCGGCATCCCGATGCTATATTCCGAGCAATATTGCCGAAGCCGTTAGATCGAAGCTTGTTGATGGTGTAAATAGCTTCAAAATGGGCTCAGTTGAAGATTTTTCTAATTTTGTCAATGCAGTTATTGACGAGCGAAGTTTTGACAAGATTGCGGGATACCTAGATCAAGCAAAAACTGATGGCAAAGACATTTTGGTCGGTGGAGGCTATAACAAATCCGTTGGATATTTCATCGAACCAACAGTGATCGAAACTTCCGATCCTCTTTACCGAACGATGTGCGAAGAGATTTTTGGCCCTGTACTTTCGATGCACGTATACGACGAATCGAAATTTGATGAAACTCTACACCTAATTGATCGCACTTCGCCTTATGCGTTGACTGGAGCAGTATTCTCAGAAGTTCAGAGCGCCGTTGATCTTGCTGCAAATGTCCTTCGTCACGCCGCAGGCAATTTCTATATCAACGACAAGCCAACAGGCGCAGTGGTCGGCCAACAGCCGTTTGGAGGAGCAAGGGCAAGCGGAACAAATGACAAGGCGGGATCAAACCTGAACTTGTATCGGTGGTTGAGCGCACGAACGATCAAAGAGACTTCAGAGCCGCCAACTGATTATCGGTATCCGTTTATGCTGGAGTCGTAGAACGAATTCCTTCGATTTCTAGTAGAGTGGCTTTCAACGACAATCGCGAAGTTTGTGGTGTTACTGTTTCAAACTCTGTACCATTTTCCAGGCAATCCACGAAGTACTTGATTTCGTGATAGTAGCCACCCAAATCTGAAATGTTCCCTCCGCCTTGCGTCGCCATTTTTGGAAATTCTGGAACGATCGGCTCCTTCCCATCTTCAAAAATCGTCAATGGGCAACCATCCATAATCGCTGCACCACGTTCGAATATGGCTCGAAACGCCATCTTGAAAGGAGTGTGCTTCGGCAAATTCCATCCGCCTTGCAGATGCGCCACACAGTGCGAATATACAAAGTTCGTGAAAACTTGACTTGCTCCGCGAGAATCAATCGTTCCGGCGGAATGAGTTGATTTTGGTTCGCCAAGCAAATACAATGCAAAATCGGTGTCGTGAATATGCATATCCAAAACACCGCCGCCTGCAAGGGATTCGTCAGCAAGCCAATTGTCGGCAGACCAGGTTGGAAATTCGCCATAGCGAGTCAAATTGATCGAAGTCAATTCGCCAAATGTCTTCGCATCGACAAGTTGTTTAACATACGCATATTCGGGCCAAAAGCGAATGCAGTGACCGATCATCAGCTTAACGCCAGCCTTTTCGCATTCCTCAATCATTTGATCGCATTCAACAAGTGTCAGTGCCATCGGCTTTTCGCAAAGTACGTGCTTTCCTGCCCTCGAAGCTTCAATTGTTGCTTCGCAGTGCAGAAAGGTTGGGAGGCAAATGTCAATGGCGTCTACGTCGTGATTTGCAACCATTTGAGCGATTGAACTGTATGCCGGAACCCCAAATTCTGCTCCGTACTTGGTTGCCTTCTCAGGTTTTCGATCAGCAACCGCTACCAGCGTCGCATTTTCTAGAGTCGAGTACACCGAACAGTGCATTCTGCCCATAAACCCACAGCCAATCAATCCAACTCGAATCATAGGTTTATTTTGGCTGGATTGAAGCGTGGAGCGCGGACATCCTGCCCTCATTTGGTCCCAGGAGCTTCGCTCCTGCAAGGTCAAATGGCCAAATTAGCTTCTCGACTCGGCTGTACTCAAGTATTTCGGCGACTGCCTAACTTTCGTCTCTTGCTCAAAGGCATATGCCAGTTTGATCAAAGTCGGCTCGCTCCAAGCTCTTCCAAAGAACGTAATTCCCACCGGGAGTCCACGAACAAAACCTGCTGGAACCGTGATTGCAGGATATCCTGAGACCGCCGAAGGCGTTGAACTTCCACCCGAAAAATGGTCGCCATTAATTAAGTCTGTTGTCCAAGCAGGGCCGCCGGTCGGCGCAATAATCGCATCAAGCCGATGCTTGTCCATCGTCGCGTCAATCCCCTCGTTTCTGGAGAGCCGATGATTCTTTGCAAGGGCATCTCGATATTTCTTCTCGCTGAGCGGCCCCTTTTGTTGTGCCATCAGAAACAGCTCTTGGCCAAAAAATGGCATCTCTTTAGACTTGTTTGCGATGTTGAATTTGATCAAATCTGCTAGATTCTTGCAAGCAAGATTTCTGGCTTTCAGATAGGCATTAATGTCTGCCTTGAATTCGTAAAGAAGAACTTCAAGTTCAGTATCGTCATATTGGCCGTGCGAAGGCAGATCAGCCGGATCAACAACGACCGCTCCGAGCTTCTTGATTGCGAGAATTGCATCGTGCATCACATTGTCAACTCTTTCATGGAACCCGAAGAACTTCCTTGCGATGCCAATCCGCGCTCCTTTCAACCCCTTCGGATCCAGGAATTTTGTGAAATCTCCCAAGTTGTTGAATGCACTGCTAGCCGGATCAGAAGGGTCTTTCCCGGCAAGTACATTCAGCAGAATGGCAGCATCGCGAACCGATCTTGTCATCGGCCCAGCCGTATCTTGACTATGTGCTAAAGGAATAATGCCAGTTCGCGAAACCATTCCTAAAGTCGGCTTGATTCCCACTAGACCGTTTGTTGTGGCTGGGCAAACAATAGAGCCATCGGTTTCTGTTCCGACTGCTATCGCGCATAGATTGGCCGCCGCCGCCGCGCCTGAACCCGAACTGCTCCCGCATGGATTTCGGTCAAGGGCATAGGGGTTCTTCGTCTGTCCACCACGTCCGCTCCATCCGCTAGAAGAGTGAGTCGAACGAAAGTTCGCCCACTCGCTTAGATTGGTTTTGCCAAGGATTACAGCCCCTGCCTTTCGTAGCTTTTCAACAATATGCGCATCCTTTTTTGCAAAATTGTTCAGCAAGGCGAGCGACCCGGCTGTGGTCATCATGCGATCGCCAGTCTCGATATTATCTTTAATCAGAACAGGAATCCCATGAAGGGACCCTCGAACATGCCCTTCGAACCTTTCCTTATCCAGAGCCTTTGCGATGGAAACTGCCTCTGGATTGACCTCAATAACTGAATTCACTTTTGGACCGCTTTGGTCTATTTCTCGAATTCGATCTAGGTATTTTTCAGTTATTGACGCAGCCGATTCGCGACCCGATTTCATAGCCTCTTGCAAGTCGGCGATGGTAACTTCATCGAGTTCAAATGGCCGAACGGACTGTGACTCGCTTCTGGCAAGTGAAGGCCCGGCTAATGCAGTTGTTCCTGCAACAATTCCGGCTTTGAGAAATTCGCGACGTTTCATAGGGAGTGGATTTCAGTTTTCGACGGCCGCGTTCCAATCTCCTGCAACAAGCCTAAACGATGTTGGTTATTGGTGGTTGGTGGTTGGTTCTCGGTTGGCGGTTTGCAGTTGGCGGTTGGCGGGTTCAACACTCTTCACTCCACACTCCGCACTTGAATTCTCCATACCCCATACCCCACACCCTATACCCAAGGCGCCTCAATTCGTCCTGGGGTCTCGCATCCACTTTACATGACTATCCACAAACAGCCGATTTCTGCCGCCCGCATGAACAGTCTTGCCTTTCAATTCCGCTGGAACAGAAGG
>JANNJE010000465.1:0-1634 GCA_031405735.1 Armatimonadota bacterium
CCCGATAGCTAAGAAGTCCGTAAGCGTAAAAGAACAAACTCGGAATTGACATTCCGATCAGCAGCGTCAAAAAAACGCCCATCCATTTACCAAGCAGATAGTCCTTTTTATCGCATGGTTTGCTCAAATAAACTAAAAGCGCATTTGCTCGATTGTCATTTGCAATGGTTCCCACTCCGACGACCAAGGTCATGATCAAAAACCACATTTGCCCCATCGAAATGCCGTGCACGAACTGATCTTTCCAGATTATTCGATCCATAAGCTGCTGAAGTGGGTTGACGGCAGCCATATTGGTGCCACTCATCATCGGAGCAGTAGATTGCGCCATCCGCTCGGTAAAAAAGAAGATCGCCATCATGATTGCGTAATAGCTTCCTGCCAAAAACGACATGACCCACAAAACGCGCTTTTTTAGGCTGACCCTCAAAATTTGCCTTGCAATTACCCACCAAAGCTTATTGGGCGAGTCAAGTGCGCCATCGTAGTTGCGATAGCTAAGGTCGGCAATTGGGGCTGAACTCATAATCTTTTCCTTAGCGAATTGCCTCTAAAAATGCGTCTTCAAGCGAGCGTTCGGCGACGCTGAATTCCCTTACTTGAGCGCCAGATTGCCTCGCGGCTTGAAAAGCAAGTTTGCTCACTTGGTCAGGCGTTCCAGGAGCCTGAATCCTGTAATGGGAACGCTTGGTATCGAGAATCGTCACGCCCATGGCCTGAAGGGCTGTTACAAACTCAGGGCTTGCCTCCCGCAGCTCAATATCGCATGGATGCCCTTCAATTTTCTTCAGGTCCCTTATCAAACCTTCAGTCCTTAGTTTTCCGCCAACGACTACAATCACATGGTCGCAGATTCGCTCAATGTCAGGTAGCAAATGGCTTGAAACAATGACATTCAATTCCTTTTCGTGCGTGATGGAGCGAACCAGTTCGAGCATATCTTCCCGCCCTTGCGGGTCTAGTCCGTTTGTTGGTTCGTCGAGCAGCAAAAGTTTAGGCCCATGAATCAACGCTTGCGCCAGTTTGATGCGCTGTTTCATTCCTGTCGAATATGTTTCGACGTTTCGGTACCGGGCTTCACCCAGACCGCAATACTCCAGGACTTCATGGGCGCGACGAAGGGCTTGTGCGGCTGGCATTCCGGCCAGCTCTCCCGCAAACGCCACGAATTGAACTGCGCTCATACCCGGAATGTGACAATCTTGCTCTGGCATTAAGCCGATTTTTTGCCGAATTAAGCGGCCATCCTTTTTGATATCGTGGCCAAAAACTGTTCCTCCGCCCGCCGCCGCATCAATAAATCCGAGCAAGGTCTTGATAAGCGTCGTCTTTCCAGCGCCGTTCGGACCTAATAGCCCAACGCAGCCGTTCGGCACTTCCACAGAGAAATTATCCAGGGCAGTAAAGCGGCCGTATCGAACGGTGAGATTTTGAATGCTTGCAACAGACACAATTGACACTTTACCAACCTCCTGTCAGGCGGTGTTTCGGTTAGGAACGGTTTTGAAGGTGAATTGGTTTCTTGGCGGGACTTTTGTCTTTGCCCAGCGGCATGTACCGCTGGGATGTCAGCGATCTCGCAACGTTAAAGCCAAGCGATTTTGATCTGGTGTTTGCCGAGGGCAAGGATATTG
>JANNJE010000466.1:0-5403 GCA_031405735.1 Armatimonadota bacterium
GGCTGGCTACTTCGGGAATGTCCACATCATTGATATGCAGCTGTATGTGGGTGGCGAACTAGTACATTCTTGGACGAATAACGGCCCAGAGGAAAATAGTAACGATCCTCAGTTACTAGAGGCAATATTTGACATCGAATATCCGCTATCGCTCATGGTGATGTTTGACTCATCGCATTTTCCACCAAACCAAAATATTCATGTGCGTTTGACCGGACACGATAATCTGAATAGGTTCTATGACAGCGATGTGGATGACCCAGGGAATGATGCAATAGCAAGGAACAAGGCAATTCTGTATGAGCACCCCGATGCAGAATTCACGCCCGACGCGGTTCCCGTTGCAAATGCAGCGCTCATTGGGAAAAACTATGATCGCAGCATCATAAATGGCACGGCTTGGACTGAAGCGCAGTGGTTCAGCGACATGAATGGTGCAAACGTTGCCTTTTATGCAGGTCATGGTAATCCGCTTGCTCACACTTCTGGAAGCAACGGGGCAATTGAATGGGATGAGTACGAACCAATTAGAATAGCTCACAAAGGTAGCGGCATTCCTCCTTACAACACAGGCGCTCCTCCGATAAATTTCCTCTATTTGTTAGCTTGCAACTGTGGAGACTTAGACACGCCGTCTACTTTTTCAGGGGCCTGCTATCCCTATTACATGGCTTGGGGTGGCGTATGGATGGAAAACCAATGCTGGATGGGTTATACAGTCTTCATTGTGATGCAAGAGATTTCCATACATTCCGAACAGATTTGGCCATTGCTTGGCGATGGATATACGGTAAATAGAGCTCAATATGAGTTTAATCAATCATTGCTTAGTGGTGATGCAGAATTGAACTGCTGGGACGTTATAACAAAACCACTTGGTCCCACAAGGCCAATGGCCGAAGGCGACCTTGCTCTTTAGTCGGAATCTTCGGAGACGACGGCGCTTGCCGACTAAAGACAGTGTATACGGGTACCAATGTGCCACCGGGCCCACCGCCAAACAACTGGTACTTACCGCTTTGAGGAGAATTTGATGAATCGAACACTTTCAAAACAATTCACTATTTCAATACTTTGCTTTTGTTTGTCGAGCCTTTCAATTGCTCAATTGTCAGATGGTCAAGTTCGGGCTAGGGCCAATCAATTCTCGATTCAACTCGGCCAGCCCGCTACTTTTCAGCCGCCTGCTGTGATACGTAGAGGTACCCAACCTGGTGCTACGTTCAGGTCGGGCAGAGTTTCCATTCAATCTCGAGAAATAGTGGTGACCCTGGACGTTACAGGGAACCTAGTGGGCTATGCGGACATGGGGGCAGGTCGGACTACGCCGCACTCAGGCCAAGATAGATTTCCAAGTGAAATTGCGGTCTGGGCACATGTTGAACAACTGTTAGAAGCAATTGGTGCTCCGTCTGAGCTTACAAGAGTGAAGATTCTGAGGAGGGGTGGCGATGGTTCTGGTGCGCCATCGTATCTCTTGCGTCTTGAACAGAGACCCAATGGTTACCAAGCCCAAAGTGGGAATGTCGTAAGCTGCTCTGTTCATCGAATTTCGGGAAGACTGCTATCGTTGCACATCGGAAGAGGATGGACCCATGAACCTTCAAATATTCAGATAACCCCTCTTGCGGCGAAAGAAACCGCCGCCAGAACGCTTGGAGGGAATGCCCAGGATTGGAACTATGTTGTACAGTATTGGACATCGTCTTCGACGACAACAGCTCCTCAGATTGCTGAAATGAATTCACGAAAAGTCATGCGGTTATGTTACAACCTGTATTGCGATCTTGGAAGCGTGATAGTAGATTCCGTAAATGGCGACATGGTTTGGTTTGGCTCCCCTGGAAACGAGCACTCTACTTCAACATCTCAAGCCGTTCAAAGTAGGAGTCAAGTAACTGGCGAGAAGCTGACTACGGAGAAAAGCGCTTCTAAGGCTAGTGCAAATGCTTCTAATTCAGAATCTAGCGCACCAAGAGTACTTATTGGCATTTTGATTGGAATTGTTGTGTTATTTGCAGGAATTCAGTTATGGCGCCGTCGAGCACTTTAGACAGGTGTCAAATTTGCTACCAGTCCAGTAGTAATTTAAACTGGGGACCGGTCCAACGCTTTCAAACACACGCCTCAAAACAGGCGCAAAAACTAACGCTCAAAAACTTAGAAATTAATTGCTAAAGAAGCTATTTGTGTACCGTGGAGTTATGGTTCCGTCCCCCATTTCAACTTCCACAAACGCACTTGAAGGTGCCACCAGATAGATATGATCGCCAATTTCTTCCCAGTTCGCTTCTTGGGCAAAGGCGACTCCAGCCATGAAGTCAACGATTTTTTGACGAAGCACAGGGTCGGTATAGGTTAGATTCAGCACCTGCTGATCGCCTCGTTTCAATCCATTTGCTGCCGCATAAGCATCGTCGAACGACGAAATCTCACGCCGAACCGTAACACTATAGCGGTACGCCGCGCGAATTTGATATACGGATTGGGAGTTGCTTCCGGCTTCGCCAGGGTCGGCGTTAGCCTCGGAATTTCGGCCAAACAAGCCGGTTAGCTTAGATAATAATCCAGGACGATCCTGGAGTTCGAGTTCTTCCATGATTTCGATCTCCTTGTTTCCCCGCTCTTTCGAGCGTCAAATTTTCTGAAATTAAGCGATTCCATCCTAGAATGCACTAAATTTCAATTCGATCCCCACTCTACCGCAAAAATGCTGGCTAAAGCGAGTCCACCATTTTCTGGCAAACGTACAGACGGTGAGGGAAGGGTTTAGGGTTCAGGGTGGCGGGATTTGTTCCTAAGTGGTCTCTGTTGTCACTACGTCGTCGTTGCATACACGCCGATTGTTTTGGAACATGAAAGAGACAATAGAGGCAATAGCGACTGCAGCAACCCAATGACCCAATGACCTCCCCTACTCCCCATAGATCGAGAAGTAATTCCACTTGGGATCAATCGCAAGCCGTATTGTGCACATTTGCCCCACATGGTAGGCATCATGCAGAATCAAAAAATCTGTCGCCAAATGGATTTGCAATTCTTCATCCACTTTTGCGATTGACTCGACAGCCTCCTCTCGTTCGGCTTTCATTCCTCTAAGTGCGTCGTTTAAGCTTGTTCCTGGTGCCTTGTACGAACCCCACTCGGGTTCTTCGCCCTTCGCCTTCTTCTGCATGGCAATGTAGCAATCCGCTAGATGGCAGGCGATTTGCCGGGGGGTCATCATTGCGGCGTGGGCTTGAAAATCGGCATGGTCTTCTCCAACGCCTTCATAAACTCTTTCAAGCTGAAGGCCAGCATCTTTCATTTGAATATTGAGGATTTCGATTGTTTGCATGGTCGGATATTACGCGATTTGGCTTGAATTTGCTCAAGTTGGTTGTCTGTTATCGGTTATCGTTGAATTGGGGACAGGGTTTAGGGTTTAGGGTGCGTGAATTCAGTTTCTGACCACCTTTTACAGATAACCGAAAATCGATAACCAACAACAACCAATAACCAACAACCTACCTCTTATCCTTTACAGGCGGAGTAGGTTTTACAGCATCAGGTTGGGAGACGCCTCTTGGCTCAAATTTCCCAGGATAGAACAGAATCGAGTCAATCGCTAGGTCCGTTCCAGGTCTTGGGAAAACGCGAATCTGAATCTTTGAGATTGCTCCGCCGAGCCTCGTAGTTCCCAACTTGAACCATCCGAATCCATTGCCATAATGCGAAATCGGTTCGCCCGTGACTTTCAGAAGCTGGCTTCCCACTATGAGGTTTACGTCGCCTCGATTCTCCCTTGGAATGCGGGCGGCAACCCAAACTTCCAGTTCTTCGTTGCTTCGCGACATGAAAGAATATTCCGCAAAGTAGTCTGAAACGGCGTCGCTAAGAACAGTTCGAAGAAAGAGCGCCGATCCGCCGCTGCAACTTGGAATCGCAACTGGTTCGCTAAAGGTCGTCTCCTTGAAATTTTCCGCTTCTATCCACATAAACCGCGCAAGGCGTGCATTCGCTTTCGCATAAGCCGTCACCATTTCCGAATAGCTTCCGCCAGGATTTCGGTCAAATCCAGCATACGCATTCCGAAATAAATAGAGGTCTTCAGAAACATCAATTCGGGTCTTTTCTGCGCTTGTTTCAATGGCGGCTAGCCGAAGCAGTAATTCGTCAACTGCCACTTGCGGAACAGGAATCTCATCTGATCCGCTAATGATTACAGGAAAATCTCCAATGGTAACTTCGAGTTTGCTTTTTGAAAGGCGTGGCTCTGGGTCTAGCCATGGGCAATAGAACTTGAGTTTGTCGGGCGTGGCGACCATTAGCCGAACCCTTTGGGGCCCAACATTTGACCAAATAGCCGTTGTTTGCCCAAGGGGTGAAACGAGGCGATAGCCAGTAAACTTCGACCCATAGTCAATCCGATTTCCTGGATCTGGAGTTGGTAACCAGATTACATTGTTTGGTAGTCGTTGAATGTGGGCTGGATTCAAGGCGTTCTCTGGAAAGAACAAGCGGCCAGGGGAAAATCGGCTTAGAGCGGAGTCCGATCCCCTTCTTGAGCTTTCTTGTGCGATTTGTGTGCGCGTAGCGGAACTGTCCGTTCGAAAGAACTGTCCACGGATTCCAAGTGTCGAAAGGTCATCGGCAATAGCAGTTATGTTTCCCGCGCCTTCGTCGCCTTCTAACGCGATTCGGCTTGCCAGTAGCCAGCCAGGGCGATTCCATCTGAAAACGGAACTTGCGCAGCGCCCAGCCGCTTCTGAGATAGAGGTGAAGGATGCGCCTTCGGTTTTCGCCCCTAGGCCATCTATTTCAGGGACGCTTTGTTCATAAGTTGGCAACCAGCCATTCCATTCTTGAACAACCGGAACATCACATACTTTTTTGACTCCAGCGACAAGCCGTTTGAATCGCCTGGCCTCAGCGGTAGAGATTACAGCTCGGATGTCGTTCCAGATCGCAGATCGTTTCGATTCGCAATTCAGAAGTGCGTTCGTAGTTGGATCCCACAGCAAGGAAAGTCCCTTTGCACCTGACCAAAGAGGAACCAATTTTGCCAAATTTGAAAAAGTCTCTATATTTGAAACTGCCATAGACCAAGCTCGTTGAACGGTTTGAATGTTTCGATACTTAGTTTCTAAATAAGCCGCAAATTCAACTTGAAATCTTGCAGATTGAGGGACAAAGAGCCGTTCGGATGTCTGCGGAATCATGTTGCCAAGCGGATTCAAAATGCCTCGGAAATTTGGCCCTGGATTGCTTCTCCTGAGGGCGCTTAGCAGCGTATCGCGATGAGCATCCATCATTTCCCAACTATCAGTCAAACCAATACTCGTAGTTTGTGGGTAAATCAGCAGGACATGTTCGAGTCCATTTTGAACGTCAATGTCGAGGTGCAATCGGCCCTCTTTTAGA
>JANNJE010000467.1:0-4545 GCA_031405735.1 Armatimonadota bacterium
TGAGAATTTCGCCAACTACGTGGCGCAGATGCGCGTGGGCGCCGGCATCGAAGACGTGAAGTGGGCGCAGGATTACCTGCAAAAATGGAGCGGCTGGCTGTAGCTAGTGCGTCGTGGTTTCGGCTTGCGCCAGACCTGATGCGATCGCGGGAGCGCGCGCGGCCAGCGCCGACTGGTATCGCATCATCAGCGACTGCAACGCCCGCGACCAACTGTAGTTAGATACCACGTGGCGCCGCGCCGCCGCGCCGAGCACGTCCAGGTCGCGCTGGTAGACAGTGGAAATCGCGGTGGCGAGGTTCGCGGCCGCGACCTCCGCGTTATCATGCGGCTCAGCGAGCATTCCCACGCTTTCGTCCATCAGCTCAGGGATTGCGCCGGCTCGCATGGCCACCACCGGCCGGCCGCAGGCCATGGCTTCCAGCAGCACCAGTCCGAAGGTCTCGTGTGTGCCGGCGTGCACGAATACATCGGCGGAGGCGAGGTAGCTGGCGACGCTTCGGCAGTGGTACGGCTGTCACCGGTCACCATTACGATTCTAATTTTCTCACCATGAAGAGCAGCAATTGCTTCGAGAGTGTTCGACTTAATAGGGTCCGCTACTCCAAGAATTCCAATTACATTTTGTGCTCTTGCAACAAACATGGCGGTGTGTCCCTCTGTACGCATATCCTCTGCCTGTTTCGCAACATCTACTACAGAGGCTCCGATTTCCTTCATCAACGCGAGATTCCCAATTGCTACCTCGACATCTCCAACCTTGCCCCGAACACCCTTGCCTGTCACCGAGGCGAAGTCCTGAACTTTGCCCATTTCGATATCTCGTTCCTGTATCCCTGCGAGAATCGCTGTTGCGAGAGGATGCTCGCTACCTTGCTCTAAACCGCCCGCAACTTTCAGCAATTCCTCTTCAGTGATGTTCAGCATCGGCACTATGGAAACGAGCTTGGGCTTACCTTCTGTAAGGGTTCCAGTTTTGTCAACAACGATCGTGTCAACTTTTTCAAACGCCTCAAGCGCCTCAGCGTTTTTGATAAGCACGCCAGCCTGAGCGCCACGCCCCGTGCCAACCATGATTGACATCGGTGTCGCAAGCCCAAGCGCGCAAGGACATGCGATGATCAGTACTGCCACAGAGTTTATTACCGCGTAGGCCATTGCCGGCGGCGGTCCAAACATTGCCCAGGAAGCAAATGACACTATGGCTACGCCCACAACAATAGGAACGAAGTAACCCGCTACTGAATCAGCCAGTTTCTGGATTGGCGCTCTCGATCGTTGAGCTTCGCTAACCATTTTCACGATTTGGGAAAGCAGAGTCTCACTTCCAACTCGCTCGGCAAGCATAAGAAAGCTGCCGGTTTGGTTCACAGTTGCGCCAGTAACTTTGTCGTTTTCCTGTTTCTCGACAGCCATTGGTTCGCCCGTTATCATTGATTCGTCAACAGCGCTCCGACCTTCGACGACCACGCCATCAACAGGAATTTTTTCGCCTGGACGGACGCGAAGGATGTCGCCTGTTTGAACGTGTTCAAGAGGAATGTCAAGCTCCTTTCCATCGCGAACGACCCTCGCCATCTTAGGAGATAGATCTAGCAATGCGCGGATCGCACTGCTCGTCGCGCTTCTTGCCTTTAGTTCGAGCACTTGTCCAAGCAAAACTAGTGTCGTGATGACTGCCGCAGCTTCAAAATAGAGATCAACCCCGCCCATTGTGTTGCGGAATGAACTTGGGAAAACTTGCGGAACGATCACCCCAACGACGCTATACATCCATGCAACACCTGTTCCAAGGGCGATAAGGGTGAACATATTTGGGCTCCGGTTGACGACGGACGCCCAGCCCCTCTGGAAGAACGGCAAGCCGCCCCACAGCACAACGGGAGTAGCTAAGGCAAACTCAGCCCAACCGAGAACTTTATGTGGCACCCATGCGGAGATGTCAATACCAAATAAGTGAGGCATCACAGCCAGCAGCAACGGGAACGTGAGGACACTGCAAATCCAGAACCGCCGCGTCATGTCGTTCAGTTCGGAGCTATCTTCCTCAGCGGAAAACTCCAACGGTTCAAGGGCCATTCCGCAAATCGGACAGCTCCCAGGCCCCATCTGCCGAATCTCAGGATGCATGGGGCAGGTGTATTCTGCTACTGAAGCTTGAGCATTTACTTGAACCTCAGGTGCAGGATTCAAGTAACGCTCTGGGTCGGAACGAAACTTCTCAAGGCAGCTCTTGCTGCAAAAATAGTACGTTTCGCCCATGAAAGAATAGGAACCAGCTGCAGACTCTGGCTCCACAGTCATCCCGCAAACAGGATCGGTATATACGTCTGTTTTTACTTCCATTCTTAATGTTTCATTTTGGCGTGACGCATTAGAATTTTGATCTCCGCGGATTGCGAACGGATGATCTCCTTTGACATCTTCTTAAGCTCTGGCACCTTGCCATGCTTCAGTTCGATCTGCGCCATAACAACGGCTGAACGATGGTGCTCGGTCATCATTGCAGCGAAATCACGGTCTACATCGCCGCTCATTTTCATTTGCTTCATGGGTGCCATCATTGCTTTATGCATCTGCATTGAAGGTGTTTGCATGTTCGCATGTTTTGTGGGTTCTTGATTATGCTGGGCAAACGACTGGACACTAATCGAGCTAATCGCTCCGATGAATGCCGAGGCGAGTGCGACTAATATTGTTGATTTTCTCATTGATTTCCTCTTTAAAACAGGTTGCAAGTCGAAGCGCATGGCATTCCGCCCTTTGCCTCTCATGCCTACTTTTTGGCCCTAGGTGTCTTTATGTGTGGTGCCTTTGCATATTTCGCGGGGTTCTTTTTGAATGCCTGCGGACATCCGTCGCAACAAAAGAAATATCGGTTGCCCTTGTAATCTGCGAACATTTTTTTCTTTGTCGCAGTTGCGATGCTAACCTTGTTTCCTTTCATCACGGGGCAAGATATCCTATTGCCAGTGCCTTTGGCCATTTCTCTATGAGTCTGCGCAAAGGCTGCGGTTGCAACCATTGCAGTGACTAATATCGCAAGTGCTTTCATTTTTCTCTCCTCGCCTCCTTTCTGGGCGCTTGCCTCCTGGCAAGTTCTTTCATTGCAGGGGCAACTCCCTGCGCACACAATCTGGCTGCACTATTCACTTAAAGATATAGTCGCTCGGTTTCGTATGCCTACTCCTAAGTACTCCGGCAGCGCCCAAAAAACCTAAATCTAACAACTTTGCGATTTCATTATTGATCTGCAGGACGGTCAGTCTGTGTTTCCTTAAGTTGCTCCTTAACGGATCTAGACCACTTCCTGACCACTCGACGAAAGTGACACTATCCCATCGATTTTCAGCCCACTAACAGTGGAAATCAAAGTTTCGGAACAATATCAGGACTCATTTGACAATTATCTTTCCATCGAACATTCCCATTCCACACGTAATAGAAATCGTGCCGGCCTTTGCTGGCATGAACTTCACGACCTCGGGTTTGTCTTTCTGAACTGATCTTTTCAGTTTAAGATCCTTTATCACTAGCACCCTTCCACATCCAGGGTTTGCTCCAAGTTTAAACGTCAGTGCGACATTCGTCCCCTTAATGACTTGTATTGTGGATGGCGTATATTTCCCGGCATCAATAACGATCGTAGCCGTCTGTACGCCTTTGACAATGGGAACAATATACGGGTCTAGAGTTTGGGCACTGTTTTGTTGCAACGAATTCATGCCAGAGCAGCATCCACTGCCCTGAACTGATGGAATAGCAAATGCAACAAGAGCGAAAGCGGATAAACCGCTGACTATGGTGAGTTTAGTGTATGTATTCATTGTTATCTCCTGAAATCTTTCTATGCTCAGAATTCTGTCAATGACGAATCCAAAAGGATTCACGATGACTCTATTCAGAGCCTCCTTGTTGGGGTGATGCTTCCTCCAATGGCTCCGTAACGGGCCACGACCATTCCCTCCCGAGAAACGTCCTGTTGATCCATCGAATGAAATCATCCACATAGGTGTGCATGATCGGGATGTCGAACAGGCTGAGGATTGTTCCCATAATGAGTCCACCAACGACCGCCATGGCAAGCGGTTGATAGGCGTCGAGTCCAGTTTTTGGTGCAAATGCAACTGGAAGCATGACGAGAAGCGTGATGCCGACTGTCATTAGAATTGGGCGGAGTCGGTCTGGACAAGCGCGGATAATTGCCTCATCTCTTGGGATTCCTTTGTCTCGATAGCGCATGATGAGGTCAATCATCAACACCGCTGTCGTGATGTCCATTCCGGTCAAAACGATGATCCCCAGAATCGAAACGGTCGAGAAAGCTTGGGCGGCCAACCACAAAGCAATGAACACTCCCGCAAGTTCAAGTGGAAGCGATGCAAGCATTTGCAAAGGTTGCAGAAAGCCTCGAAATTGGATGACTAGAACCAGATACATCAGTACCAAGGCAAGTCCCAAGCCACTGACTAGGCTCCTGAAGCTATCCATCATTTGCGTCATGTCGCCGCGAATTTCCATTCCGTAGCCAGGTGGGAAATTGAC
>JANNJE010000468.1:0-3099 GCA_031405735.1 Armatimonadota bacterium
CAACGCTTCTCAAGGGGCTGAAGCAGTACACGAGCAACATCACGGCAATTGTGACCGTGACAGACGACGGCGGAAGCTCCGGCAAGTTGATGAAGGAAAAGGGCATGATTCCGCCCGGCGACATTCGCAACTGCCTGGTCGCTTTGGCAGACGCAGAGAGGGCGATGACCGACCTCTTTCAGCACCGCTTTAAGTCGGACAGCGGCAATCTGAGCGGTCATTCGATTGGGAACCTTTTGATGGCGGCGCTCACCGACATGGCGGGCGGCGACTTTGAAAAAGCGATTGAGAAAGCTTCTGCGGTACTCAATATCCGAGGCAAGGTGGTCCCATCTACTTTTGCTCATGTGTCGCTTAGAGCAGTTCTTGATGACGGTCGCGAAGTTTGCGGGGAAACAAAGATTGTAGAATCGGCTCGCAGAATTCGCAGAATCTATTTGGATCCTGAAGAAGTCGAGGCCTACGATTCGGCGGTGCTGGCGATTGAGAATGCCGACTTGATTTGCATGGGGCCGGGGAGCGTGTATACGAGCGTCGTTCCAAATCTGTTAGTCGGCGGAATTGCTGATGCTCTTTTTGAATCTGCTACCAAGCGGGTTTACATTTGCAATGTAATGACTCAGGCGGGCGAAAGCGATCAATTCACGGCTTCAGAGCATGTTATGGCGATCCATTCGAACCTAGACCGCAAGCTTTTCGATCATGTCATGGTGAACACGGGAACTCCAAGCCAAGTGCTCTTAGAAAAATATCGGGGCCAGGGGCAGCATGTTGTGGAACCCGACATTGATCGCATCAAGGCGATGGGATACAAGGTGATTGGCGGTAATTTCATGAGCGAGACCGATGTGGTGCGGCACGATCCAATGAAAGTAGCAGCACGGTTGATGAGTCTGGTGGAGAAATGAACTGGGCGATTGGAAAATTCGATGAATGGGTGGTGAAATGCCGGGCAGACTCGTAATCTTGAGCGGGCCAAGCGGTGTCGGAAAGGACACCGTTATTGACGCTTGGAAAGCACGAAACCCGCTGGTGCAAAGGGTCGTTTCGGCGACCACTCGCGAGAGGGCGGAAAATGAGGTGGACGAGATTGACTACCATTTTCTGAGTCAGGCAGAGTTTCTTAAGCGAACGAAAACCGACTTCTTCTTAGAGTGGAAGGAGGTCCACGGGCAGTTTTACGGAACTCCGAATCAAGGTGTCGTTGAACTTCGTCGAGAAGGCAAGATTGCGATTTTGAAGATTGACGTACAGGGCGCTTTGGCTGTCATGGAACTCCGTCCGGATGCTACGACAATCTTCTTAATGCCGCCATCCGTGGAGGAGCTTGAACACCGGATAAGAGCCAGAAAGCGCGATAGTCTGGAGCAAATAGAAAAGCGTCTCGAAACGGCAAAACGGGAGATGAGCTTGAGGGGAATGTACCAGCATGTGGTGGTCAACGACGATTTGGGGGAAACTGTACGGCAACTCGAAACCATTTTGGCTTCTTTACCCTAAATCATGAAGAAAGTCGCCATATTAGGAGTCTCTGGTTCGGTTGCCGCTTATCGCGCTGCTGATTTAGCTCGCGACATGATGCGGGCGGGCTTCGATATTCGGGTTTGCCTGACTGATTCGGCTCAAAAGTTCGTTACGGCTGACCTATTCCAAGCACTAACAGGGAACCCTTGCTTGGTTGACACCTTTGAAGAGCCAGTTGCCGGCCGAATGGCTCATATTGACTGGGCTCGGCAAGCGAGCGTTTTAGTCATTGCTCCCGCAACTGCAAACACGATCAACCGGATCGGATTTGGGCAAGCCGATGACATGCTCACATCGCTTGCTTTAGCCTATGAGGGCCCGATTGTAGTGGCACCAGCTATGAACCCTTCGATGTATGCCAATTCCAACACCGTCGAAGCCCTTGCGCGACTACGAAACCGAGGTGCATGGATTGTTGAGCCACAAGACGGCGACGTGGCGTGTGGCGAAAGCGGGCAGGGAAAATTGGCGTCCAATGCGGCGATTTTGGAGACGGTTGAGGCGGCAGCCTTTAGATCATCTCTTTTGAAAGGACAATCGGTTCTGATCAGTTGCGGCCCGACCCAAGAACCGATTGACGACGTACGGTATTTGACCAATCGAAGTTCGGGAAAAATGGGAGCCGCACTTGCTTGGGCGGCGAATCAGATGGGGGCAATCGTTACCGTAGTCACAGGACCAGTTTCGGTCACTTTTCCACCTGCAGCAAATGTGATTCGGGTTCAAACTGCTTTAGAAATGCTTTCGGCATCTTTGGAGCCTGCGAAATCGGTAGATTGGATTTTTGGTGCTGCGGCGGTGGCTGATTATCGTCCATCGGAAAGAATTTCGGGCAAGCGGCGGCGGACATCTGATTCGTGGTCACTTGATTTTGTTGCGAATCCCGACATCATTGCCGAACTGGTTTCTGTTGCAAAGGCTGGCGCGAAAGTTGTTGGGTTTGCGGCGGAGCCGAGCGCGGATTCGGAAGCGGCTCAAGACAAGTTGGTCCGAAAGAAGCTGTATGCAATTGCGATGAACGACATCAGCCGGGCGGATATTGGGTTCAATTCGGAGGAGAATGAGCTGACATTGGTGCTTGGGGAAGGGAAAAGCGTCGCAAGCGGCAAAATGTCAAAGTTTCGGTGTGCTGTTTGGATGATAGAAACTCTGGCAAATAAATAAGGAATTTCAGCATCAAAAACAACTTTTGTCAACAATTTTTCACAAAACACTAGACATTTTTTGCAAACTAGTATACAATTGCATCACTTGTCTACATAAACGAATCTAATCTAGGAGTGCATAACAAATGGCAAACGAAAAAAACGTGTCTTCGAGCAACAAATCCAGTTCATTGGATTCCGCTCTTCATCAGATTGAAAAGGCCTTCGGCAAAGGTGCGATCATGCGTATGGGGGATGGTTCTCAGGAACCGATCGAGGCGATCTCGACAGGGTCGCTTTCGCTAGATGTCGCTTTGGGGATTGGCGGGCTCATCCCCAAGCTCCGAGCCCGGCTCCCCGGCAAGCGCCTCCGGGTGTGGGCGGTGGCCGGGCTGCCCATCTTCTTCGCGCCGTACAGCCTGGTCGGGAT